>DASTET010000677.1:0-6623 GCA_035709445.1 Blastocatellia bacterium
CGGGCCTGAGCCCGCCTCAGATTCTGAAGGCTGCTACTCTCAACGCAGCGCGGATGATCGGACGAGAAACAGATCTGGGATCGATCGAACCGGGCAAGCATGCAGACCTGCTCATCCTCAATGGTGACCCTCTCCGCGACATCCGAAACACTTCAAACATCTACCGTGTGGTTAAGGGTGGCATAGCTTACGACCCTGTAAAATTGATCCGGATACCTGAGTAACCTCCCCGCAATCAGGAGGCACCTGCGAAAATACCGGGGCGGGGCCGCTGAGAGAAAAGTGTAATGCAACGCCTGAAGGACAAAGTCGCGATAATAACGGGGGCAGCGCGCGGAATCGGCCGGGCCTACAGCCTTGGTATGGCTCGGGAGGGTGCACGCGTTATCGCAGTCGACGTCTCTGATTGCTCCGAAATCCGAGAGGCAGTCGAGGGGCTGGGGGCGAGGGTTTTAGCTCTGGAGGCGGACATCTCGGTCGAGGAAGACACGTTGCATGTGGCCAAAGAGGCGGTGAAGGCATTCGGCAGAATAGATATTCTTATTAACAACGCGGCCATCTCCCCGGAGCAGTCTCTGGACGAGATCTCCTTTGTCGATTGGCGGAAAGTATTATCAGTCAATCTCGACGGAGTCTTCCTATGCACGAAAGCAGTCATCCCGCAGATGAAGAGGCAGAAATATGGCCGCATCATCAACGTCGGATCTGCCACAGTCTTCATGCCTTTCGCTAACCTCACCCACTATATAACAGCCAAGGCCGGTGTGATCGGCATGACGCGGGCGCTTGCTACGGAACTGGGCGACTATGGCATCACGGTCAACGCCCTATCTCCGGGACTGACACGGACCGAGCGCACCGAGTTGATCCCAAAAGAGGTATGGGACACGCAAATCGCTATGCAGTCGATCAGGCGCCAGGGGCTGCCCGAAGACCTGGTAGGTGCTGCTATCTTTCTCGCCTCCGATGAGGCGGCCTTTATTACGGGTCAAACCCTGAGCGTGTGCGGCGGGTTTGTAAAGAGATAAGCGTGTCCATTGAGTGGCGCAAAGGAGCGGCGCCTATGCAAAAAGAGAGCAGGCATGAGAGACGGGTCTTTTACGGCTGGTGGGTAGTTCTGGTCGCAGCAATTGGCCTCTTCTTTTGCTATATCCCGGTCGTAAGCTTCACTTTCGGCCTGTTCTCAAATCCTCTGAGCGAAGAGTTCAGATGGAGCCGGGCCGAGATATCGGCCGCATTCTCGCTCTCTCTGATAGCAATGTGTGTAGCCATGCCGCTGATCGGCCGCCTTGTAGATGGGCTCGGGGCAAGGATGGTCATAATACCTTCGGTGCTCGTCTCCGGCTTATGCCTGATATCTTTTTATTTCCTGTCAGGAAGCCTTTGGCATTATTACGGAGCATATATTGCGCTAGGGGTAGCAGGAGGCGCGTCATCGCAGATGCCTTACTCCGGGGTCATATCACGCTGGTTTGACAGGAGGCGTGGGCTCGCGCTATCGCTTGCCGCATCCGGAGCGGGGCTGGGCTCGCTTGTGATCCCTCCATTGGCGCAGCTTTTGATCGTAGGCGTAGGTTGGCGTAGAGCATACGCGCTAATGGGCATGGCGGTCATTGCGGTGACAGTCCCGGTGGTCGGGATGTTTTTAAAGGAATCCCCTCAATCTCTCGGACTGCTGCCGGATGGTCAGGCCGGCGTGACAAAGGCAAGAGAAGAAGCCGAGGGTACGAGCAGCCGCGAGGCTACACGCAGTTACGCGTTTTGGGCCATCTGTGTGGCATCCTTTTTTTTATCGAGCAGCGTCGTCGGCTGTTTGATTCATCTTACGCCGATGCTAACAGACCGTGGCGTCTCGGCTGAAAAAGCAGCTCTTGCAACATCACTTCTTGGAGGGGCCTCGCTTATTGGAGGCCTTGGCACGGGCTATCTGTTAGATCGTTTCTCTGCCCGGCATGTCTCGGCGGGTTTTTTCGGCGGTGCGAGCATAGGAATATTCCTATTCTGGGGCGACCTGGGAGAGGGCCTCACTTTTATCGCTGCGTTCCTGATCGGACTTGGCATGGGCGCATCCGGGCAGATAATCCCTTACCTGGTGAGTCGATACTTCGGCCTGCGTGCTTTCAACGAAATATATAGTTACGCGCTAGTAAGCTTTACATTGGGAGGAGTCGCAGGGCCGTTGCTGATGGGGGCCGGTTTCGACATCAACGGTTCATACTATATGACCTTGGTCTTCTTCCTTCTGATAACCGTGGTTGCCACTCTGCTGATGATGCGGCTGGGGCCATACCGAGAATTAGAATCGGTGAGAGGTTCCGCAGCGCTGTGATTTAGTTTTTCAATCTTCCGCAGGTTAGTCCATTAAAGGATGAGGTCGCAATGGGCGAAGCTACTGACTTTCTCTCAATGACGCTCACACAAGCGGCGGGGCGGATCGAGGCGGGAGAGGTCTCGCCGGTTGAGCTAACCAGGGCGATGCTCGACCGGATCGCGAGCCTCGATCAGAAACTGCATAGCTTCATAATCGTGGCTTCGGACCTGGCGCTGGAGCAGGCGAAGGTCGCCGAGCGGGAGATCGGCGAAGGCAGATACCGCGGTCCGCTGCACGGCATACCGATAGCGGTCAAAGACCTCTGCTACACAAAGGATGTCCGAACCACATGCGGGTCAAAGATACTGGCCGATTGGGTGCCGGACTATGACGCTACTGTCATAACAAAGCTCTATTCGGGCGGCGCCATATTGCTCGGCAAGCTCAGCCTCACCGAATTTGCCGGGATCGGCTATCATCCCACGGTGCCGATGCCTATAAACCCCTGGAACGCGAACCGGTGGGCGGGCTCCTCTTCGAGCGGCTCCGGCGTTGCCACAGCAGCCTCGTTGTGTTTCGGCTCGCTCGGCACAGACACCGGAGGCTCAATCCGTTTCCCATCGGCGGCCTGCGGCATAGTCGGCCTTAAACCTTCTTACGGGAGGGTCAGCCGGCACGGGGTGTTCCCGCTCGCCCAGTCTCTGGACCATGTCGGGCCTATGACTCGCAGCGTCAGAGACGCCGCGGCCATACTTGAGGTTATCGCTGGGTTCGACCCCCTTGACCCGACTACCAGGCGCTGTCTTGTCCCGGATTATCTAGACACGCTGGACAGGGGCATAAAGGGCGTCCGTGTAGGCGTGGATACTGCCTTGTGCTCCACAGATGTGGATCCGGAAGTGAGCGCCGGTGTGCTCGCAGCAACAACGGTGCTGCACGATCTCGGGGCCAGCATTCATGAAATCAAGTTCTCACATTCCGAGGATGCTATCGCGGCCTGGGGGGTCATCTTCACTGCCGAATGCAGCGCGTCGCATGAATCTACGTACCCGGCGCGGGCGGAAGACTACAGCCCGGCCTTCCGAGCATTCCTCGAAGAGGCGCCGAAGGTGCGCGGAATTGATTACGCGAAGGCTCACTCGACCCGGCAGGTTGTGAACCGGGCGGTTGACGATATCTTACAGGAAGTCGACCTGTTTTTGTGTCCCTCGATGGCGCTCGCGCCCATGGAACTCAATGGCCGTTCGGTTGAAGAGGTGGTTACACCTGAGATCGGCCATAAGCTGCTGAGGTTTACGTCTCCATTCAGCCTGACCGGAAGCCCCACGATCTCGGTGCCGTGCGGGTTCACCGCCGATAACCTGCCGCTGAGTCTTCAGCTCGTAGGGCGACACGGCGAGGAGGCTCAACTGCTGCAAGCTGCTTACGCTTACGAGCAAGCCACCGAGTGGCACCGGCGGCGCCCGATTTGAGCTGTACATAGACCTGTCATACAAACGGGAACTAGGGATAATGAACATCGGCCGGATTCTTTCCACCGCGGCTGAGCACCACGCTGATCGGCCTGCATTCATATGGGGCGATCGGATGACGACCTATGCTCAGGCGAACGCCAGGGCTGACGCGCTTGCCTGCGGGTTACAGGACTTAGGACTTAACAAGGGGGATAGAGTAGGCGTTTTCATGTACAATCGTCCGCAACTTATCGAGAGCTTCTTTGCAACATGGAAGGCCGGCGGTTGCGTGGTTCCCCTCAACGCCCGTTTTGTTGCTGAAGAGGTCAGCTATCATCTTAAGGACTCAGAAGCGACCGCCATCATTTTCGGCGAAGAATTTCGGGAGATGATATCTGAGATCCGGGGTCAGCTCCCACCGCTAAAGCATTTCATATGCACTGGCAGCCCGCTTGACGGACAGATCTCTTATGAGAGAATCGTATCCGATCTCCGGGAGTCGGCCTATAGTTGCGTGGATGTAAGCGACGATGATCTGGCATGGTTGTTTTATACCTCTGGCACGACCGGCCGTCCCAAGGGAGCTATGTTGACTCATGGCAATTTGACTTTCATGGCCGTGGGGTGGGTGGCTGATCTGATGCACCTGGAGCCGGAAGACGTGGGGCTTCACGCCGCTCCGCTGACGCATGGGGCGGGATTTCATTCGGTGGCCCTTACGCTAAAAGCTGCATCGCAGGTGATCTTAAAAGCTCACAGATTCGAGCCGGAGAATTTCTTTGCCACAGTTGAAAGACACCGGGTTACGAATACCTGGCTCGTCCCCACCCAGATCAAGATACTTCTGAACTATCCCGGCATAGATAAGTGGGACATTTCCAGCCTGAAGTGGGTGGTCTATGGTGGCGCGCCCATGTACGTCGAGGACCTGAAGGAAGCCATACGGCGGATGGGGCACGTTTTCGTTCAGCTCTACGGCCAGGGCGAGACCCCAATGACGGGCACATACCTGAGGCCGCAGGAGCATGTCCTTGAGGGGCCTGAGTCCACGCGGCTGGTCTCGTGTGGGCAGGCTCGTTCCGGGATCGAAGTGAAAATTCTAAGCGAGAGTGATAAAGAAGTCCCGAGAGGGCAGGCTGGCGAGATATGTGTCCGGGGGCCGACGGTGATGGAGGGATACTGGCGGCGGCCCGAGGCAACAGCCGAGTCGTTGCGCGGCGGGTGGCTTCACACCGGCGACGTAGGCTCGATGGACGAGCAGGGGTACGTCTATATACTTGACCGGACCAAAGACATGATCATTTCGGGAGGTTCGAACGTCTACCCGCGCGAAGTTGAGGAGGTATTGCTAAGACATCCGGCGGTTTCGGAGGTGTGTGTGATTGGCGTACCCGACGAGTTCTGGGGCGAAGCGGTGAAGGCCGTCGTGGTGCTCAAGGAGGGCGCGGCAGCCAGTGCGGATGAGATCATCAGATTTGCCGCCCTGCATATGGCGGATTACAAGAAGCCAAAGTCGGTCGACTTCGTCGCCGCGATACCCAGGAATGCGTACGGCAAGGTGTTAAAACGAGAGTTGCGTGAGCAATACTGGGCCTCGCACGGGCGCAAAGTGTGAACAGAAGGAGGTGCGCAATGCTGGACAATCTCGGGCAGGTGTTGCCGACCGGGGCGCGCAAGTACGGTGACAAGGCCGCGCTGATTATCAAGGGCCGCTCTTTCAGTTTCAAGGAGCTATCAGATCTTTCGGGGCGGCTGGCCAACGGCCTGCGCGGTCTGGGCGTAGGACCAGGTGACCGCGTAACGCTCTATTCGCAGAATTGCTGGGAGTGGATAGTGAGCTACTACGCGACAGCCAGAGTCGGAGGCGTCGTGAACCCTATCAATGTGATGCTGACGCCGGAAGAGGTGCTGTACGTTGTCAAAGACTGCGGAGCAAAGGTGATTTTATCCTCGGCTGACAAAGGCCCGGCGCTGCTCGACATCAGAGGGGACTCCCCGCTCCGGGAGGTGATTCTGTTCGGCGACGATGTTCCAACAGGAGCGCGCTCATTCAACGGTTTGATCCAACAGAGCCGGCCCGAGTTCGACGATGCGAGCGTGTCGCCGGATTCTCTCTCGACTATTGGATACACATCCGGCACGACGGGCTACCCGAAGGGGGCCATGCTGGCTCACCGCAGCGTGCTGATCAATTCGGTGATGACGGCCAACATGCATGTACGCACGTCCGCCGACACAGTAGTCACCGCGCTGCCCTGCGCTCACGTTTATGGGAATGTGGTGATGAATGGCGCGTTCTTATTTGGATTGACGCTGGTGCTGCTCGAGCGATTCAGCGAAGCGGAGGCGCTGGAAGCGATTCAGACATACAGGGCGACGATGTTCGAGGGAGTGCCCACGATGTATATGTACCTGCTGAAGTATTCGGGCCTTGAAAAGTACGATCTGTCTTCGCTGAGCCGGTGTACAGTTGGCGGTCAGACCATGCCCGTTTCGAAGATGGAGGAGGTGGAGGCGCGCTTCGGCTGCCCGCTGTTGGAATTGTGGGGCATGACCGAGATAGCCGGGCTCGGAACAACGCATCCGTTCTACGGGCCGAATCGCCTGGGTTCTATAGGCGTGCCCCTCCCCTATGTCGAATGCCGGATCGCCCACGCTAAGGATGCGAGCCGGACGCTGGGCGCAGACGAGGTCGGGGAGTTGATGGTGCGCGGCCCTATTGTAATGCAGGGCTATTATGGGAATGAGCAAGCGACGCGCGAGACGATAGAGCCTGACGGGTGGCTGCACACAGGCGACCTGGCAAGCAGGGATGCGGACGGATACATATACGTGGTCGACCGCAAGAAAGACATGAT
>DASTET010000678.1:0-5410 GCA_035709445.1 Blastocatellia bacterium
CGGCCGTTATCACTTTGATAAACGAGTTTTTCCCGGCCCTCGGACAGTAAAACAAAAAGGAGAAGAATATGGACGCAACCACGCTTCGCATAATCCTGGGGGTGATCGGGGTGATTATAATAGCGATAATCATCCTCCGTCGCCGACGTCGAAAAGTATAGACTTGGTCGGATACCCCTTGTGCGTAAGTACCAAGTCCTTAATCGGAGCAAGCAGACAGTTCTTGCCTCCAATGTAGAGCTGGCCGAGACGGCCTGGACGCGTATGAAAGGGCTCCTGGGCCGGAAGGCCTCGGAGTTTGATTCGGGCAAAGGGTTGTGGATAGTGCCTTCTCAGGGGGTGCACACGATAGGGATGTCTTTCCCTATCGATGTCATTTATCTGGATTCCGAGCGGAGGGTTATAAGGGTCTATCACAGGTTAGCGCCGTTTAGGATTGCTGCGGTGAAGATAAAAGCCCGCAGCGTGATTGAACTGCCTGCAGGAACTCTGGCCGAGACCCGCACCGAACCGGGCGACGTGCTGGAGATAACCGAACTGGCAACCTAGGGAGGTGAATAATGCTGCACCACCGCTCATTTTTGACACTATTATGCATAGTGGCCCTGCTCCTTCCTGGCTGTGCGAGGCGCCGAACAGTTGCTGTTACTGCGGCCCCCGGCCCGCCACAGCAGGCGAATAATTCCAGCTCGCCCGCCGGGCTCTCAGAGTATATAAGGGCCGTCATGAAAATCTCGCAGGAGAACACGGTCGCTTTAGAAGAGGCGCTCGCCGAGCTTCACAATCGGAGACCTGAGCTTGCGACTCTTGCGCGCCACGTGAGCCAGCGCCCGGATGATCTCGACTCGCGCAAGATGCTGGCCGCAGCCTATATGGAGGAGGGCTTCAAAGTC
The DNA here is from genome assembly GCA_035709445.1 of Blastocatellia bacterium. Lineage (GTDB taxonomy): Bacteria > Acidobacteriota > Blastocatellia > UBA7656 > UBA7656 > DASTET01. The sequence goes on from DASTET010000678.1 coordinate 894, forward strand.
CACGCGGTCCAGCTATACCAGGAGGTCCTTGCCTACTCTCCCAAAGACGCCGCCTCGGAGATGGGACTTGCGCGTATCTGGGATGAGTGGGGTGATTATCAGATCGCTCGCCAGCATGCCGAGCGGGCCGTCGCGATAGACCCGGCATCGCCGCAGGCGCTCGAAACTCTTGGCCGCATCCACCTGCATCGTTATGAGCTGAGCCGGGCGCTCCGCGCCTTTATGTCCGCGCTCGAACTCTCTCCCCATAATGCGACGCTGCTTTCGAATGTCGGCTATACCTATATGACGCTCGGCAATATGGAGCAGGCGCGCGATTACCTTGAGCGCGCTGTTGAAATCAACGGGCGCCTCATCGAAGCTCGCAATAACCTCGGCATGGTGCTCGCGCAACTCGGCGATTTTGAAGGCGCGCTCGAAGAGTTCATGGCGGTCAGCGATCCTGCCGTCGCCTACAACAACCTGGGTGTCGCTTACCTCAGCCATAAGCAATGGAGGGAAGCGCGCGATGCGTTCAGACGGGCCCTTGCGATCAATCCCAATTATGCGAAGGCGCAGGCAAACCTCGCGGAAGCCGAATTGCACCTGCCGCCCCCAGCCGTGATCTATCTATCGGAAGCCCCGACGCAAGAGACATCCGCGCTCGATGAAGATATTCCCACGCCTGCGGTCCCCAAGAGCAACCCGGTTGTCTCGAAGGCCAGGATCAAGACTGCGTCTGCGCGCCAACTGACTAGGACGGCGAGGTTCTCTGCCGCTTATAGAGACGCTTTGAAAAAGTTTCGGGGCGGGCAGTATAACGAGTCCATAGCAATTCTGCGATGGCTCTTAGAGCAGAGACCTGATCATCCTCTCGCAAGCAACTGCCATTACTGGATCGGTGAGAGCTATTTCGGGCTGGGAGATTACAGTCAGGCCCACGCCCCCTTTAAGCGGGTGGGCAGTTACAGCGGGTCTCCGAAGAAGCGCGACGCGCGGGTGATGATGAACCGCGCCTATTCAAAATTGAAACAGCAGCAAAGGCCGCGCACGGTTCGCACATCGTTAAACGGCAAAGAGGTCAGCAAGAAGACTTCTGGCAAAACAGCGCCGCGCTCAAAAAGCATCTGACCGGACCCACCGCAGATGAAGATGGGTAAATGCGGATATGGCGAAAAAGGGAGAGGGAGTTCTCAGAATCATAATCTGTCTGTCGCTCGTTTTTTGCGGAGTAGAAACCGCGCCTGCCGCAAAGTCGGACGACGATCAGTCGGACTGGCGCGGCTTCGCTCTTGTTGACTCGCTTGCGATCTATTCGAAGATGTCGCCGGAAAGCGCCGTGGTCGGACGCCTGAAGAAAGGCGAGGCTGTGCGAATCAACCTTGAGATCACAGGGGCGGACGGGATCTGGTGCAGCGTGACAGGCATAGAAGACATTACGGCCTCCGGGTATGTGCGAGCCGAATACCTCGAAAAAGAGAGGCCCGCCAGCCCCGGCGAATGGCGGTATCTGCCGCCCCCCGAGCCGGTCGAAGAGCAGGCCGGGGATAAGACTTCCGCAAAAATGAAAGCCTCACCCTTCCTCTACGCATCGAAAGACAAGATAAGAATCGCGGTAGAGCAGTTCTATGCCAGGAGGTTCGGGCGCTCGCTTCCTATCAGCGCGTACGGGCAGACCGGTCTGCATAGTCGAATGGGATTCAGTCACCACAACGCGTTCGACGTCCCTCTCCACCCGGACGGCATTGAGGGAAGGGCATTGATCAGTTTTCTGCGCGAGCAGGGGATTCCTTTTATCGCATTCCGCCGGGCGGTGCGCGGCGCCGCCACCGGCCCGCATGTCCATATAGGCCGGCCCTCGCCGAGAAGATAGTGAGAATCAGAAGTCAGAAGCCAGAAGCCAGAATCTGTAATCGAGCATCTCAATCGCATCAGAGATCCTACTTCTGGCTTCTGACTTCTGGCTTCTTACGATTATTCCCGCTCATCTCCGAGCCGCTTCATAAAATACGCGCCTGCAATCGGGCCTGCTGCCAGAAAGGTGAAGGCCCACTGCCAGCCGACAGTTCGCGCGATAAATGGGAGCATCTGAATCGAAAAGACGGTGATCGCAAACCCTATCCCGTTCTGGATTGTGAGCGCCGTGCCCGTGTATTCGGGCGGGGAGTATCTCGCCGCGAGCGCAGAAAACTGCGGCGAATCGGAGATGACGAACACACCCCAGATCAGGATAAATACCATGAGCAGCGCCGGAGGCAGACCGAATGCCAGCCCTGAAGACGCGCAGCAGACCGCGCTTACTATCAGGGATACGAGAGCGACTTTGCGCTCGCCCGTCTTGCGGGATATCCATCCGCCGCCCGCGCAGCCTAGCGCCCCTACGCCGATGGTCAGGAATGTGAGCGCCGGTATGAGAGCGGGCCAGCGGGCCGCTTCGTCTTCAAACCGCGCGCCCAGATAGAACGCCGAGAGCGACCAGAAGGCATAAAGCTCCCACATATGCCCGAAATACCCGAACGCCGTGTAGCGGAACTTCGGGTAGCCGAAGACCCTGAAGGCCATCGAATAGTCGAATCGCGCGCGGGCCTTCAGATAAGGCCCGTCGCCGAGCGCCAGGAGTATCAACGATCCGCCCGCCACGGCTGAAAGCGAAGCCGTGGCGACAAGCGCGCGCCAGTTGAAACTGGCTCCCAGAGCCTGTATCAGGTACGGAGATGCTGTGCCGAGCGTGAGCGCCCCGACCATCACTCCGAGCCGCCAGCCCAGCCCCGACTGAAACCACATCGCCACGATCTTCATGCCTACCGGATAGACGCCCGCCAGCGTGATGCCGGTCAGGAACCTGAAGGCGACTCCTGCGACAAGCCCGCCCGCGAGCCACGCGAATGCGAGGTTGAATCCGGCGCCGAGCAACGCCGAGATGAAGAAGACGCGGCGCGCGTTAAAGCGGTCTGCAAGGTTGAGGACCGAATAGAGAAATGTGCCTGAGATGAAGCCGAGCTGAACGCTGATCGTAAGCCACGCGCTTTCGGCGTCGCCCAGCCCCCACGCCTGGCGAAGCGCCGGGACTGCCGCCGTGCCCGAAAACCAGGTTGAAGAGGCCAGCAGCACCGCAAGCGATACCAGCAATAGAGCGCGACTCGATTCTGATATCCGGCTTCTGGCTTCTCGCTTCTGGCTTATCAATGTATGTGCCGGGTCCGCCTCCGAAGGTAGTCCATCAAAATGTACTGGCCTAGCGTCATGGTGGTCGTGAAGTAGGCTTTGCCCTGGCATATCTCGGTCACCTTCTTTACGAAATCCACCAGGTAGTAATCATCCGCGAGCATGAAGGTGTTTATCATGATCCCGCTGCGACGGCACAGCGCCACCTCTTTAAATGTCTCTTTGAGGATCAGCGGGTCGAGTCCCATCGGGTTCTTGTATATCCGCCCGTCCTCCATCGTCAGCGCCGAAGGTTTGCCGTCGGTAATCATGACGATCTGCCGCATGTCCTTGCGCTGCGATAAGAGTATCCGGCGCGCGAGCCTCAGCCCTTCGCGGGTGTTGGTGTGATACGGGCCGACCTGCGCCCGCGCCATCTGCGAGAGCGGTATCTCTTCTGCCGAATCGTGAAAGAGGACGACGCGGAGCGAATCGCCGGGGTACTGCGTGCGGATAAGATGAGAGAGCGCCAGCGCCACGCGCTTTGCCGGAGTGAAGCGGTCTTCGCCGTAAAGTATCATCGAGTGCGAGCAGTCCAGCATCAGGACCGTGGCGCAGGAGCTTTGATACTCGGTCTGGTGGACCATCAGGTCCGAGTACTCAAGGTTGATGGGGACGCCGAGCCCTTCACGTCGCAGTGCCGATCTGAGCGTTGCGTTCACATCCAGGTTCAGCGTGTCTCCGAACACGTAACGGCGCGCGGCCTCGCTCGCCTCGACCCCGGTCGAAAGATGGTTCGTATCGTGTCTGCCGAGCGACGACCTGCCGAGCGCCCCGACCAGGTCTTTGAGCGCCTTGAACCCGAGAAAATCGAGCCCCTTGTCTGTTATCTCGAATTTGACGCTTTGCTCGACGGGACGGCCCGTGTTGCCCCCGCCGCGCGAGGGGCGGGTGTCCGGGTCTGCATGCTGCGGGTCTTCGCTGAGCTTGAGATAACCTTCCTCGATCAGTCGCTCGATCAGCCGGTCGATCAGCTCGGCCATCAGTTCGGCGCTGATATTGCCCTGCTCGTCGGCCAGATAGTCAAGCTCTTCATCCGACAACAGCCCTTCTTCCGTAAGCGCGCGCATGATCGCTTCGCGCAGCGCGTCGAGCGACCGGTCCGGCTCGTCCCAGTATCGAGAGTAGGGGCTCTCGAACCCGCTCTGAAGCAGGAACTCGGCCAGCCGGTCGAGCAGCTCTTCGAGGCTGAGCGACTCCCAATCGACCCCATCCCATTTTGAGTACTTCGTAAAAGTCATCTTCACGCCCTGTTGGGTCGAAGGCTGCCTACGGTAAGGCTGAGCGTTTCGACCTCGACCGCAGGCTCGGTCTGAGCCATCGGCGCGCCAGTC
>DASTET010000679.1:0-2114 GCA_035709445.1 Blastocatellia bacterium
AGACCTTATAGAGGTTCGCTGGCCGAGCGGCGCTATCGACAAGATTTCGGGCGCGGCGATCAATAAGCTACTCGTTATCGAGGAGGGCAAAGGCCTGGTCGAACAGAAGGAGTTTAGCGCAAAGCAGAAATAAGAGGTTGAGCCGCGAAGTGGCGAAAGATCTTTAGCCCCGGTCGCTAGCCCTGCGGACTCAAAGGGCGATAGACTCTTTCGCCACTTCGAGGCTTAATTGTCGCCGCTCGCAAACCGGGGCGCAAGTGAATCATTCAGTTCTCAAGCGAGGAAGAGCATATGAAACACAGAGGACACGGCAGGATCACAGAGGATTCAATTATCCCTCTGTGATTCTGCGGTATCCTCTGTGTTAAATCAGATTTTGATCGATAGCAGGCTCCATTTTTAAGCGAGAACTGAATGGCTTTGTTTTCAGCGCAACTTTGAACTTATGTCTTTGATGCTTGCGGAGATCCAGCAGCAACCGGCTGCGCTTGAACGCACCATCAGACGAGAAGGCCGTCGCATCGCGCGATTTGCAGACTCGCTCAGAAAGCGAAGACCCGGGCTGATCGTACTGGTCGCGCGCGGCAGCTCGGACAATGCGGCCCTTTTCGGGCGTTATCTCCTGGAGATCAGCACGGGGATACCGGTCTCGCTCGCCGCCCCCGCGGTCCACACGCTCTATCGCGCGAGGCTCGATCTGGAGGACGCGCTCGTCATCGGAATCTCGCAATCGGGCGAGGGGCCCGACATCAATACGGTCCTTGAAAACTCGAAAAGGAGCGGGGCGACCACGCTCGCAATCACAAACGAGCCCGGCTCCGAGATGGCTCGCATAGCAGACGAGACTTTCTTGATCCAGGCAGGGCGCGAGCGCAGCGTGGCCGCTACGAAGACCTATACAGGTCAGCTCATGATCTTTCATATGCTGGCTTCGGCGCTGGACGGAAACAGGCTCTTTGCCGAGGTCGAACGCCTGCCCGAGCTGGCCGCGCTGTCGCTTGGTATTCGCCCTCGGATCGAGGAGATCGTCGAGCGATACGCATTCATGAACCGGGCGGTAGTCGTGGGGCGGGGCTTGAATTATGCGAACGCTTTCGAGTTCGCGATAAAGCTGATGGAGACCTGCTACATCGTGGCCGAGCGTTTCTCTTCCGCCGACTTTCTGCACGGCCCGATTGCGATGATCGAGCGCGGGTTTCCCGCTTTCCTCTTCGCCCCGCCGGGCAAGACGCTCGCGGGAATGAAAGACCTGCTCGGCAAGCTGACAAAGCTGGGCGCCGAGACGCTCGTCATATCGAGCGAGAAATCGGTGCTCAAACCGGCGACGCGCGCTATAGAGATTCCCGAACGAATAAGCGAGATGCTGTCGCCGATACCTTACATTATCCCGGCGCAGTTGTTCGCGGCGCTGCTGGCCAGGGCGAAAGGGCTCAGCCCCGATAGCCCGCGCTCTTTAGCAAAGGTTACAAGAACGGTCTGAAATCATGGTCAGAGAACAGAGGAACAGATGAAAAAGAAGAGATTCGTCATCGCTATGATCCTGCTATGCGCGCTCAAAGCCTCGGCCCAGCAGGACGGGTCGGCTCAATCCGCGTCCTGGCAGCATCGTCTCATGCCTGTGCCTGCATCGATTCAGGTTCAAGCCGGGCGGCTGAAGATAGACACTTCCTTCACGGTCGGGATAACGGACCACAAGGACGCGAGACTCGAAGCGGCTATCCACCGCGCGGCCCGAAGGCTCGAAGGGCGAACGGGGTACACGTTCTCGCGAGCGCCGGTGAGCGACCCCCGGACCGCGACGCTCGTCATTCAATGCAGGGGGGCGGGCAGCGCCGTTCCCTCGGTCAGGGAAGATGAATCCTATTCGCTCGAAGTCTCCGACCAGCGGGCCATTCTAAATGCCGCCACGGTTGTGGGCGTGATCAGAGGGCTTGAGACCTTCCTGCAACTTCTTGAAGGTGACCGGGGAGGATACTTCATCCCGTCCGTGGTCATTCAAGACAGGCCGCGATTTCCGTGGCGTGGGCTGCTTATAGACGTGGCTCGACATTACGAGCCGATGGAGGTGCTCAAGCGAAACCTCGACGCGATGGCGGCGGTCAAGCTCAACGTGC
>DASTET010000680.1:0-2414 GCA_035709445.1 Blastocatellia bacterium
CCTCACTTGAAAAGCGAATATAATCTGATCCTTGAGATCATCGCCCTCAATCAAAATAATCGATCACTCGACCGGCTTGACCAGTAACCGGGGAGTCGCGCTCGACCACGCCATTCTTCATCCGCTCGGCTCAGCGGCCGAATGGACAGTCGCTTCCTCTTATCATTATTGCCGCCAGATCGCAGAGCGACATTATGAAAACTTTCCGGTAGGCTCTGTCCTCATTCCGAAGCGGCTCAGAAAGCACTTTTATGCGATATATGCTTTCGCTCGCGCGGCTGATGACTTCGCCGACGAAGGGTATGAAAGAGATTACTCGGCTCAACAGCGAATCGATCTGATAGAGGAATGGCGCCGCCTGCTGCGGGCTTCACTCTCATCGCCGCCACGTCATCCTGTCTTCGTGGCCCTCTCTGAAACTATAAGAGCATTCGATCTCCCCATAACGCTTTTTGAGGACCTGCTCTCCGCTTTTGCGCAGGACGTGGTCAAGAAGCGGTATGAGAGCCTCGAAGAGCTGATCGATTATTGCAGACGGTCTGCGAACCCTGTCGGCAGGCTCATACTCTCTCTTTTCAGGCTCGCGGACGAAGAAAAGCTGAGATGGTCTGATTCACTCTGCACGGGGCTGCAACTGGCCAATCACTGGCAGGACGTGGCGATTGACCTCGACAAGGACAGGATTTATATCCCGCTCTCAGACCTGAAAAGGTTCGGATCGGACGAAGCCGCGCTAAGATTAAGAGTGGCCGATAGCAGATTTAAGAGCCTGATGAGATTTGAGGTCGAAAGGGCGCGAGAGTTTTTTATGCAGGGCAAGCCGCTCTGCCTGGCCGTGTCAGGCCGTCTCGCGCTGGAGCTTCGCGCCGTGTGGCTTGGCGGCTGGCGAATACTCGAACGTATCGAGCAGAACGATTATGACGTGTTTACTCGAAGACTCGCTCTTACCTCCGCAGACAGGCGAAAAGTGCTCTGGCACGCCCTGAGCAAGGGGAGATTCCGGCGCTATTGATGGTTTCAAACACCGCTTCAAGAATGACTCGACTGTTCGGCTCGCAAACAAGCTCGTCTCACGCGGGCGGGTCGAATTTTTATTACTCTTTCCTGTTGCTCCCCGGCCCGAAGCGAAAGGCCATAAAGACCGTTTACAAGTTCTGCCGGATACTCGACGACATCGTAGATAGCGAGAACACTTCCAGCGACCCGTACCATGAATTGCAGATGTGGCGCGATGAGATAGATGCGTGCTACGCAGGCTGCCCGGCGACCGAGTTCGGGGACCGGCTTGCGGATACGATTGAAGATTTTGAGATTCCCAAAGAGCCTTTCCTCGATCTTATAGACGGCATGGAGATGGACCTGCGATGGCAAAGCTATCAGACGTTCGCAGACCTCAGCGAGTATTGTTATAGAGTGGCCTCGGCGGTCGGATTGATCTGTATAGAGATATTCGGATACGAATCGCCCAGGACCAGGGAGTATGCGGTAAACCTCGGCCTCGCGTTGCAGCTCACCAATATTCTCCGCGACCTGAAAGAGGACATCGCGCGCGGGAGGATCTATATACCTCTCGAAGACCTGGAGAAGTTCGGGTACACGGAAGCGGACCTGCGTGCGAACCTCTATAACACGCCCTTCATTCAATTAATGAAATACGAGCACGCCCGCGCACTCTCTTATTACCGGATGGCCGAAGGGTCACTGCCCGAGATGGACCGGGAATCGATGTTCGCGGCTGAGATAATGGGGGCGATCTACAAAGAGTTGCTCGACTGCCTCCCTGCCGTGCAGTTTGACGTCTTCAGAAATCGCCTGACCGTCCCCAGGTTCAGGAAAATGAAGATCGCCCTGGACATATGGCTGCGGAGCAAGCTCAAGAGGTGAGAGGTGAGCGGTCGAGTCGTCGTGATAGGAGGCGGGTTTAGCGGACTTGCAGCGGGCGTGCGGCTCTCGGAGCAGGGCAAGCAGGTCATCCTGATCGAGAGGCGAAGGTTTCTGGGCGGGCGCGCTTACTCGTTTCTGGACCCGCAGACCGGAGACACCGTAGATAACGGGCAACACCTCTTCATGGGTTGTTACCGCCACACGATTGCCTTTCTCGACAAGATTGGATGTCTGGATAAGCTCGGGTTTCAAGACAGGACAAAGGTCGATTTCCTGGACCGGACGAACGGGCTTATATCGTTCGAATGTCCTCCGCTTCCGCCGCCGCTCAATGTTGTCGGCGGGCTCTTCAGATTGAAGGGGCTTACCGCAGGCGACAAGCTCCGCGCCCTGAGGGTCGGTCGCGCGATCCGATCAAACGGCAAAGGTGAAGGCTACACCGTCGCCGAGTGGCTCGATAGCCTCGGCCAGTCGAGCAATATCAAGGAGCGGTTCTGGTATCCGATGGCGGTTGCCACTCTGAATGAGAC
>DASTET010000681.1:0-3512 GCA_035709445.1 Blastocatellia bacterium
CGTAACGCTCATCGACGGGCTCATAACAGACTGCGGTCGGATAGTAGCCGAAAGGAGAGTGGCCGAAGGCTGGTTCGATGTCTCCACTCTCAAAGAGCCCTATAGAGTTGAAGGCAAAAAGACCATGGGTTATGAGCTTGCCGAGCAGATGGGCTGGCGGCTTCCCGATGTCATCCTATACCCGACCGGCGGCGGCACCGGGCTTATAGGCATGTGGAAGGCGTTCGATGAGATGGAGAGAATGGGCTGGATAGGTAGCGGCCGCCCGCGAATGTTCACGGTCCAGGCAGAAGGATGCGCGCCAATCGTTCGGGCATTCGAAGAAGGGGCCAGCAGCGGAGCGCACATCGAGAATCCCTACACTATTGCTTCCGGTCTCAGGGTGCCGAAAGCTATCGGCGATTTCATAATGCTGGACGTACTTCGCAAGAGCCGAGGGGGCGCCGTCTCAGTCTCCGACGATGAGCTGCTCAGGGCGGTAGGAGAGGTAGGCTCTGCCGAAGGGATATTTGCGGCCCCGGAAGGCGCGGCATGTCTTCCCGCGCTGAAACGGCTGCTCGATAGCCGCGCGGTTGGCCGAAACGAGAGCGTCGTCATATTTAACACCGGCGCGGGTGTTAAATACATCGACGCGTTCAGACAGGATTAACAGGATTTACGAAAGATCATCTTTTCGTTGTTGTGAATACTGGTAATCCTGTCCGATTCTCTTCACGATTCGATAAGCCTGTTGAGGCTTGATTCGACGGTCTGCCGGATCTCGGCAAGATGTTCAGTGCTGTCGGCCTCGAATCTCAGAACGAGGACGGGCTGGGTGTTGGAGGCCCGCACGAGCCCCCACCCGTGATCGAATAGAACGCGCGCGCCGTCAATATCGATCACTTCATACTTCTGCTTAAACTCACGGGTGAATTGACTGACGACGTCGAATTTTTTTTCGTCCGGGCAGACGAGCCTGATCTCAGGCGTGTTAAACGTAGCGGGAAGGTCGGCAAGAAGGCTCGAAAGAGGTTGATCCGTATTCGAGAGTATCTCAATCAGCCGCGCCCCGGCGTAGAGGGCGTCATCATATCCGAAGTACCTGTCGGCGAAGAATACGTGCCCGCTCATTTCACCGGCCAGAGCGGCCCCTTCCTGCTTCATCTTCGCTTTGATCAATGAGTGGCCCACTTTCCACATGATGGCATTGCCGCCGTGTCGGCGGATGTCGTCAAACAGGGTCTGAGAGCATTTCACCTCGGCAATAAAGGTCGCCCCGGGCTGCTCTTTCAAAATGGCGCGCGAGAAGATGATCATCAACTGGTCGCCCCATATGACCGCCCCATTTTCGTCTACCACACCTATCCTGTCCGCATCGCCATCGAAAGCGATCGCCAGGTCTGCGTTATGCTCCTTTACGGCATCGATGGCGAAACGCATGTTTTCGAGCACCGTAGGGTCAGGGTGATGATTGGGGAAGCTGCTGTCGGGCTCGCAGAAGAGCTCGACAACATCGCATCCCATCCTGCGATAAAGCGCGCCCGCAACGACTCCCCCCATGCCGTTGCCCGCATCTACGACTACTTTGAGTGGGCGCGGGCCCGGTTTGATGCTTGAGTAGATATGGTTCGCATATTGATCGATGATCTCGCGCTTCTCGCTCGTTCCGCTTCCTGATGAGAAGGTGCCTTCCAGGGTGTGCTGTTTTATACGGCTTATCTGGTCTCCGAATATAGAGCTCTTGTCGAGACAAACTTTGAAGCCGTTATAGTCCGACGGGTTGTGGCTTCCGGTTATCATAACCCCTGCATCCACCCCCTGGGTAAACAGAGAGTAATAAAGCACAGGTGTCGGGACCATTCCGATGTCGACGACATCACAGCCGGTCTCATTGAGGCCCCTCGTGATAAGGTTGCAGAAGAACGGAGAGCTTTCCCGCGCATCCCGGCCGAGGCTAATGCGGCTTGCGCCGTACTCTCTGAAGAATGTCCCTATCGCAAGCCCAAGCTGATAAACAGTCTCGTCCGTGAGGTCGAGCCCGACTATTCCACGTATGTCATACTCCCGAAATATGTGCTCATTCATAATATACCCTCTATAACTTACGACCCGCCTATGCTCAGAAATGCGCTTGAACGAGGTCAGATATGATGATAACTTTTAACTCTCTTAATTCAAACCAAACCACGAGTAGAGTTGTAGAGAACAGTCCCTCATTAGATTGAAGGAGTTTTAATAATGTACAGAAGAGCACTTGCCCAAGTACTATCCCTGGCATTAGTGCAGATGTTTTTACTCAGTATGGCCGGTCCAGTTTCGAGTGACCCCTCCTTTGTATCAACCTCGCTGCAACGGTCGCGCGTAGAAGGGACCGTGACGGACCCAACAGGTGGCAGAGTAGCCGCGGCTCAGGTCATACTCCGCGACAACTCGGGAAAAGATGTTGCTCGCACACAGACTGACGCGGAAGGCCGGTTTTCGTTCTCGGACGTGCCCGAAGGGCGCTATACCGTGTCGGTGGAGGCTGTGGGCTTCGCGCAGCCAACAAGCCCGACAATCGAGGTCCGCGCGGGTAAGACCGAGTCGGTCAGTATAAAGCTTGAAGTAGCGGCGATAACCGAACGGCTAGACGTTTCGGCGACCGATCCGGTCTATACGCAATTGCGTTCAATAAAATTGAGCGGCGAATCGGCTGCTGTTAATACTCTATCGCTCAAGCGGGACTCTGCCACTATTACATTCAAAGAGGGTCAGCTCTATTTTCTCGCTCCGGTCGAAGGGAGGGTCACCGGGGCAGTCTTCATCGGCAGCGGCGAGTTTTCATTAACACCCGTCTTCGCGCTGGAGCAGAAACATCTGGGCATACTGACCGGAGGCCCTTCGATAAACGAGCAGTTCAGCAAGATGGTATTGCGATTCACCGATTCGACATACGACGAGATAAAGAAACAGGCGGAGATAAAGCCAGGCGAGATGAGCTCGTCGGCGCAGGATGCCCTGAACGACAATCGCAACGCGCTTCGCAAGGGCCGAAACACTCGATTCAATCTTGACGCGCGGATTCTGGTCGACCTCCTGTGGCCGGGTCAGGTCGGGTTATTTCAGGCATTCTTCAATGGAAAGAGGTATGGAGACCTGCTGTATGGCATGGATCCTCTGGGCTCGCCTTTTGTCACGCCGGAAGAGGTTGTATTGGTCGCCTTCTCGGAAGGCAACCTCGGGATATGGGTTGCAACTCACCTCGCCGATCACTATAAAACGCCCTCCGTCTTCAATGAGAACCACCAGCTTATAGACCTCACGCATCACAAGATAGAAGCGACCGTCAAGAGCAAGCGGCTCGACGCTAGGGTGCAGACAAGGTTCAAGGCCCTCGTCGACGGCTCGCGCGTCATACCCTTTGAGCTTTATCCAACGCTTAGAGTCAAGAAGGTGATCGACGACATGGGGCGAGAGCTGAGGTTCATCCAGGAGAAGAAAGAGGAGGACGCCGATTTTTTTGTCATACTTCAAGAAGGATTGAAGAAGGGGCA
>DASTET010000682.1:0-10283 GCA_035709445.1 Blastocatellia bacterium
TAGTGATCACGCCCGTGGGCCTCAACCAGGATGACCCGACGAAGAGGTTCAAGCCGAACGAAAAGCCGGACTGCATCGACTGTCACACGCTCGTCAAGCCGGCCGTGGCCGACGGGCTTGATATGTCGGTCGAAAAGAGCCACTCGACCTGCTTCCAGTGTCACGGAGTGGTGCCGGCGAGCGGGCGCAAGGACTCCGACCCGTCGAAGTTCCCTTACCTGAATGACTGTCGTGAGTGCCATCGGGTGGCCCTGCGCAACCTGCCCCCGTCGCCTCGGAATTTCGACATCCCGCGCTTCAAGCACGAAGACCACAATTACGAGATACGCTCTATAAGAAAGCGCGACTTCGTTCGGCTGACCGCCGACCAGCGCGAAGAGCGATTGTGCGTCGAATGTCACAGCACGGTCGAAAAGGCGCAGACGCTGGCGGAGATAAAGCTTCCCGAACCTTCTACATGTGATAAGTGCCATACTAATCGTCCCGGTCTGCCCTACAAAGAGGGAATAGGGCTGCCGGACATTCTCGATCGAGATGTGCTTGATAAGCTGAGGGCGGCGTCGTCAAGGCCCACCCAATAGAGGCCGGATATATCGGCAAGGGGCTATCCCAGATGAGAAACGACATATCGAAGATGCTCAAGATATCGGTTGCGGTCCTGGCATTGACTCTGGCCGTAGGTGTGGTCGCCTGTCGCGACCGCGCCGCCAACGAGAACACCAACACGGCGACCGGCAACGCGAACAGCGCCGGCGCGGGGACGTCGACCCCTGCTACTGCTCCCGGCGCTACGATAATCGAGGCGAAAGAGACGAAGACGCTTATAGAGCCGAAGTCGTTCAACCACTTTACGCCCGAGCACAAGAAGCAGGAATGCACCCTTTGCCATAAACGGGACAAAGAGATCTCGACCGCCCCGACCTTCCCCTATCACGACGCCTGCAACGGGTGTCACATTGAGGTAGGTTCGGCTATAAGCGAGGCCAGCAAGAGCAAGCTGTGCATAGCCTGTCACGCTGCCGATCAGCAGGGACAGCTCTTGCCGATCTCCAGGGAGAACGCCAGCCTCATAGCCTTCAGAAAGAACCTGAAGCAGTTCGGTCTCAGGGGGCCTACGACGGGGTTCAAAGGCTTCTCGCATAAAGACCACATGGACCCGTCGAAGATGCCCGCCGGCACAGCGCCGGCCAAGTGCGAGGATTGTCACAAGGTCGAGGCCAACGGTATAAACGCCACCATGCCCAGCCACCCGGAATGTTACAAGTGCCATACCCATCAGAAGGACCAGAAACTGGGTGCCTGCAACATCTGCCATACGGACACAAAGGAGGGCGTGACGCTGCAATACAGCCGCAGCGTCGGGTCGGCTTATACTTTTGCTAACTTCAAGCATGGCAGCCATACACCAAGGGTGATTAAGGGCGATTGCGATAAATGCCATCGCGTGCTCGACGCTGCGCCTGCGCCGACCCGCTCGGATATCCTCGCCGCCAGCACGGCGCGCGGGCAGAGGCATAACTCGTCTTGCTTCAGTTGCCACTCCCGCCAGAGAGAGGTTGTCTGCTCGAAGTGCCATCTGGGCGGTCCTCCTTCTATCGCTTTCTAGCCAGGGCGCTGAGCGACGTGGCCGTTCGGTTCTCGCTTTAATGGGAGATGCTCAGTGATCAAAAGCGGTTCATATTTTTAGTCTCTTCGGCGACTGAATGGCCCCGGAGGAGAAACCTTTCAGATAATCTCAAATGTGAATTTCGGATTGCGGATCGAAGAAAGAATTCGTATTCTTTAAGCCCGCAATCCGAATTATTCATTCCGCAATCGAAAAAGGTGGTGGTTTTATGGCGCAGGAACACAAGAGCCGTCGTGAAGTGTTGAATGCAATCAAGGGTATCGATTCCATATCCGATCTGCTCAACGCGCACGAAGGCCATTACACGTACGAGCTCGACCTCGAAGTAAACGTCTATGGTCGCAATTATAACGGCAAGAAAGTGGGACCGTATCTCAGGCTGCTGACCTACGCTCCGGGAGAGGCGGTCATAACCGAAGGCGACTGGGGCGGCAATACATTTTACATACTGGTCGAGGGGACTCTCGACGTCTTTGTGCGCGCCCAGCAGGGTGATATAAAAGTCGCCGAGCTGACGGCCCCCACGCAGTTCGGGGAGATGAGCGTGCTTGCGGGCGTGCCTCGCAACGCGACGGTCAAGGCGCCTCCGACCAAACCCTCAAAGGTTCTGGAGATTCAGCGCCCTGCCCTGCGGCTGCTCAGAAAGCTTCCAAAGTTCGGCAAGTCGCTCGACGACACCTATCGCTCGCACGGTCGCAACGCCACCATAAGCGACCTCAAAGACATAGCCGCGCTCACCCCGGACCTTATGGAAGATTTGAAGGGCATGTCGCTGTTCAAAGTCTTTTCAAAAAACCACGTGCTGTTTCGCGAACGAGCGCCCATCGACCGCCTCTACATAATCAAGGAGGGGTGGGTCCGTCGCAGCCAGGAGACCCCGCAGGGCGAGGTGGAGGACTTTCTCGGCAAGGGCTTCTGCTTCGGCACGGAGGGGATCGGCAGGTCCGCTCAATGGCCATACACGGCCACGCTGCTGGGCCGCACAGAGGTCCTCGAGATATCGGTCGCAAAGCTTACGCAGAACTACGCCCTCAGAGAGCCGCTCATGGCCTCGCTGCTGAAGTTCGTGCCCCCTCCCTTTCAGGGCGAACCGGCGACCGATGTGTCGAACGACGTTTTCGTTCACGAAGACCTGAAAGGGATTCCAAAGGACCTGGCCGTCCGCCGCAAGATGACCAGCGCCCAGGACGCGCTCATCGACACGGGGCTCGTCGACGGTACGAACCTGCTCGTCATGGACATGGATTTGTGCGTGCGCTGCGGCAACTGCTCGCTCGCCTGTCACAAGATGCACGGACAGTCGCGATTGCTTCGCCGGGGCGTCCATGTGACCCGGCTTGAGAAGGCGAGCCTGTCAGCCGTTCAAAGCATACTGTCGCCCTCCGTATGCATGCACTGCAAAGACCCCGAATGTCTTACGGGATGCCCGACCGGCGCTATCGGCAGGTTCGGAAGGGGCGAAGTCGACATCAATCCGGCTACCTGCATAGGGTGCGGCGACTGCGCGTCTCAGTGCCCTTATAACGCCATATCGCTCGTCCCGCGCAAGCCGCAGGCGGCTGCCGCAAACGGCGGTTTTGCGGCAAAGATTCGCGACCTTTTGAGGCTCGCGCCCGACCCGCTACCGCCCCCCGTCGAGACTACCGAGGACCTGGTGGCGGTAAAATGCAATCTCTGCAACAGCACACCGCTCAACCCTGTAGATGCCAACAAGAAGCCCGTCTATTCAAGACAGGCGTATAGCTGCGAAGAGAACTGCCCGACGGGCGCGCTCGCCCGAGTCAGCCCCAAATTCTATTTCGAAGAGATAGGCAAGCTCGAAGGGTCACTGCTCGTAGATCAGACCCATGCTATCGCGCGAAACATTCACAAGTCGGACCCGCCAAAGCGGCTCGGCCATATCCTGGGCATCGCGCTCACCGTGCTGCTGACTGCGTGGACCGTGATCTGGCTCGGCAAGTACGGGCTCGGCGAGAGGCTGCTCAGTTTTCTGAACATGCGCTGGATCACCGGGCTTGTAGGGCTCGTGGGGATCGCAGTGGTTATGACCTATCCGGTCCGCCGCCAGTGGTATCGCAAGCGCAGGGGGGCGCTTCGCTACTGGCTGCTCTCGCATACTTACGCCGGGGTGATTGCGGGGATAATGATACTCTTTCACGGCGGGACCGACACGGGCGGCGCGCTTACGACTGCACTTATGATAAGCTGGGACCTGGTTATAGCTACGGGGCTATTCGGAATACTGGTCTATGTGGTCGCGCCCCGGTTGCTTACGCGAATAGAAGGCTCGCCGCTTTTAATAGACGATCTGCGGACCCGGCGCGAAGAGCTGCAAAAAGAGCTCGCCGACATAGGGACTTCGCCTTATGAGCCGCTTCGCTCGATAGTGAGAGAGCGGGTCATTCCAAAGTATCTCTCATTCGGTTTCCTGATGCGCCAGTATCTGAAAAAAGAGAACCTCGACCGGTTGCTCGAAGAGGCGAAGCAGGAATTTCGGGTTACGGACCAGAATCGCGCTGCCGACGCGGGGCTGCCGGACGAGAAGCAGAAACGGAGGCTGGCGCGGGCCGTCGAGGCGGCGGTTACGCTCAGACGCATAGACGCCTTGATATACCTTCATCGATCCCTGAAAATCTGGCTGCCTCCACACGTTATCACCACCTCTTTGATGCTTGCTTTGATGGTGATACACATTTTTCAGGTCATTTATTATTTCGCGCGATAGAGCAAGCGGGTAAGAGAGAAGAGTTATGGAAAAGAAGAGCAGGTTTATTATAAAGCGGACGGACAAGGTCCGAGGCATCGACGACATCGTGCTCGAGTCGGAAGGTCTGACCATAGGGCGGCTCACCGGCAATGATCTGGTGCTGAATCATCGCGCGGTCTCCCGCACCCATGCCGGGATAAAGGACATCGACGGCGAGTTCCGGTTATTCAACCTCTCTCAGGCCAACGGCACGCTCATCAACGGGCAGCTCGTCGAGCGGCAGGCAACGCTTTCGGACGGAGACATAATCCAGATAGGCCCGTTCGTCCTGACCGTCAACTACATTCAGAAGGCGTTGCAGATAACGGTCGAGATGGACCTCGAAGTCGTCCCGCTCGAAGCGCAGGCCGACCTCACTACTATCGAGCAGTCCGACAGCAGCGTCGAGACGATGCTCATAAAGATCCCGACCATAGTCACGGCGGGGGCGAGCCCCGCTCGCGGCACGAAGAAGCTTTCGGGGACGCAGTTGCTTTCGAAGATTATGCCCGAAGAGGACCAGGCTGCGCTCGACATCTTCTGGGAAAAACGCAAACGCGAGGCGGGAAAGATCGCCGGGCTCACGCCGCTTCATCCGAGAGGGGGCCAGAAGCTTGGCCGCGCTCAAAACAACTGGAAGCCCACTTTCGATCTGAGAAAGCCCTGGCGAAAGTCTTATTTCGCGTGGGGCGCTTTAGTAGTGGCCGTGCTTTCGGTAGCCGCCTTCATCGTCTATGAGAACTATTATTCGCCCGGCGATATCTCGGACCCTCACTTCAAAGAGTTCTCAAAAGACTTCCTGCTCCGGCGCAACATAGCCAACGATGCGAACGCAAGCTGCTCGACCTGTCATGGCATATCGAGCCTGCAGCAGAAGTGCGAGGGGTGTCATACCACGCAACCTGCCGAGGTCGGGGGGCAGATGGTTGGAGGGTTCTCGGCAGAGGTTTATACGGCGCACGAGCGAGAGGGCGTGAGCTGCTCCGAGTGCCACACGGAGCACCAGGGAGTAGACATTCAGGCAGGGCTGCTCAACTACGGGCTCTGCTACAACTGCCATAACGGCGAGTACAGGATAAGGGTCGACGGCAAGATCGGGCCAGCCGGGTCCGTGCTCCCCATCCCGCACGGGGGCACTGTAGGGTACCCGGTCGAGAACGGCAAATGGACCTGGAAGCCGTTTACCGCCGAGGAGCTTAGAAAGAAGCGACTGCCCGAAACCTGGGCGAGCATCGTCTCCTTTACGCCGAACAATCAATACGGCGCGGCGACTCAGACCGAGCTTGATAGCGCCAACCAGTTCCACGCCATACACTCGCTCGGCAAGATGTCGAAGATGATCGGCGCGGGCCGTGGCATACAGTGCTTCGATTGCCACAGCGGGGAGATTCCGACCGCGGGCGCGCGCGGAAGCCAGCTTTTCCGCGAGTCGACGCGCGACCAGTGCGCCAAGTGCCACGGCGTGAGCTATGCCTCGCAGACCATCTCGACGGTGCAGGCGAATTGCTCAAGCTGTCACGCTCAACATAACAGGAGCGAAGACCTCGTCAAATTCGTCGGCGAGATGGCCAGGGATGGACGCCAGGTCGATCAGGCGCTGCGCTCGGTGACAGGGGGCGCGCAGGGCGGCGCGCAGAGCACGCTCGCTACGACACGGATACTTACGGGCGTGGGAGGGGCGGGCAACATCCGCCAGAACAAAGACACGATAGTCATAAACTCGATAACCTTTCTGGGCGGCATTCCGTGGTACGCCTGGGTTGCGATGATAGGGATACTGCCTATCGTCGGGCTTTTCGTTATGTTTACGAACACCGCGCGCAGGAAAGGCTCTTTGATGGCCGCCACCCAGCAGATAAAACCGCCCGATGACGCGGACAGGGCGCTCACGACTGTGCTCGACCTCGATAAGCTCAAGGCTGAAGGGCCGCCTTACCCGCACCCGGTCATAAACAAAGAGACCTGCATAGGCTGTCACGCCTGCGTCGACGCCTGCCCGCACGACGTGTTGAAGATCGTAAACGGCAAATCGACGGTGGTCGCCATCGATCAGTGCATGGAGGACACATCGTGCCAGGTCGAGTGCCCGACCAACCCCAAATCCTGCATAGTGGTAAACACGACCAAGAAGATACCTGCCCGAAAGGTGCCGCAACGCGACCCGCGTCTTGAAACAAACGTGCCGGGCATATACATGGTCGGGGACATTTCGGGGACGCCCCTGATCAAGAACGCGATCAACGAAGGCCGCCGGGTCATAGACTCTATTCTGGAAGACTTCAAAAAGAACGGGCGCGCCCCCGGCGCAGATTACGATGTCGCGATAGTCGGCCTCGGACCGGGCGGGCTCTCTTCGACGGTGCTCGCCGCGAAAGAGGGGATGAGCTATGTCGCCTTCGAGCGCGACACCAGGGCCGGAATGATCCAGCAGACCTATCAGGCGGGCAAGTTCGTCTTCTACACCCCTGCCGATAAGCCGGTCGTCGGCGGCGTCCCGCTCGTCGTCGATCCCAATAAGCCCGAAGGCAACACCAAAGAGCTTATGCTCAAGGGCTGGTTCGACGCGATGATGGAGAACGGCGTCAAGATCAACGAAGAAGAGCCCGTGATCGCAGTCAGTAACGAAAACGGCATATTCGTTGTGACGACCGAAAAAGGGAAGATCAAAGAGAAGACCTCATACAAAGTGCGCAAGGTGATACTGGCGGTCGGAAATCGCGGCGCACCGATGAAGCTGGGCGTGCCGGGCGAAGATCTGAAGTTTACGGTGCAGCCTCCTCCGCAGGTGGCGAAGCACTGCCCGAAATGCGGCTCGTCGCGCAAGGGCAGCCAGCTCTTCTGCGTGCAGTGCGGCGCGCAGCTCCCCGCAAAACAGCTCCCGCCCTTCGAAGACACGCGGGTGCAATATAAGCTGTCGGACCCGAAGGACTACGTCGGCAAGAAGTGCGTGGTCGTCGGGGCGGGCAACTCGGCCATCGAAGTCGCCATCGGGCTCACCGGGTTCGAGAGACACGGCGACGAGATAAAGTTTACGAGCGACAACGAAGTCACGCTCGTCGTGCGCAGCGATTTCAAGGGAGACCTGGCGCTCGGCAACAAGATGGCCGTCTATGACTGCATCGACGCCGGAAAGATCAAGGCATTCTTCGGGTGCGCGATCAAAGAGATCAGTGAGAACGAAGTGGTCATCATGCACGCGAGGACCAAGGAAGAGAAGGCCCGACAGCCGAACGACTACATCTTCGCCCTTATCGGCGGCGAGAAGCCGACCAAGTTCCTTGAGAGCATGGGGATCAAGATAGGCTCGGAGGACAACAAGTAGTTATAAAGAAACCAGAAGCCAGAAGCCAGAATCCAGAAGGTGCTCACATTCGGCGCTAATCGAAAAATGAAACGAAAGATCCTGGCTTCCGGATTCTGACTTCTGGCTTCCAAATCTTTGCTTGCAGGTCGATGGATTGCGGATTTAAGATTGTGCTGGCGGTTGCAGGTTCAGATCAATCCGCAATCCGAAATTTTTTTGACGGGAGAGATCGCTTGAAAATCAGGCTTCTGCCCAGCATGGCCGGACGAGACTCGCAGCTTCAGTGTCTGACCTCGTTCCTGGTTGACGATCACATAGCAATAGATGGCGGAAGCATAGGCTTTGCCCTGAAGCCGGAAGAGATGGCCCGGGTCCGCCACGTCATTGTGACGCACACTCACAGCGACCATACGGCGTCGCTCCCGATATTCATCGCCGAAGCATTCGTAAGCCTCGACGGGCCGGTCACGATTTACGGACTGCCTGAAGTGGTGTCGGCGCTGAGAGAGTTCGTCTTCAACGACAAGATGTGGCCTGACTTTGAAAAGATACCTCTGATGAACGGCGCGGGGGCGACCATACGGTTCGAAATCATAGAACCGAGAAGGACTGTAGATGTCGGCGGTCTGGCCGTCACCCCCATCCCGGTAAACCATATAGTCCCGACCGTCGGGCTAGTGGTGCAGTCGGACGGGGCGGCAGTGACATTCACATCCGACACCTATGTGACCGACGAGCTATGGGAGGTGGCGCGAAAGGCCGAAGACCTTAAAGCGGTATTCGTCGACATATCGTTCCCAAACGAGCTGGCCAAGCTGGCAGCAGATTCGAAACACCTCACGCCACGGCTGCTCGAAGGGGAGCTTAAGAAACTCGACCGGGACGTGGAGGTCTATGCGGTCCATATAAAACCGACGAACAGGGACGAAGTCATACGCCAACTGCACGAGCTTGGAAACGACTCGATCCAGGTGGGCGAAATAAATCGTGTGTATGAGTGGTAGTTGAAGCCCGCCGTCGGGCTTCGAAGTCGATCGCTTACCAGGCTGGCCTCAATATCACCAGGTAAAAAAGTAATATGTCTTCAAAGGTTGTAGTAACAAATTCAGAGACGGGCGTTTCGTACGAGCACATTTTGACCAAGGACGAGACCCGCATAGGACGGGCAGCCAACCGCAACGATATCGTGCTCGATGACGGCCAGGTGTCGCGCGAGCACGCCTTGCTCAAGCGTATAGGCCGCCGCATAATGATAGTCGACCTCGGCAGCGCCAACGGCACGTTCTTCGGCGGGCAGCGCATAAAGGAGCGGATACTCAATAACGAAGACATCTTCGCGATCAGCAAGTACACCTTCACCTTTAAAGACCAGACCGGGACCGTGGCCGTCAAAATAGAAGAGCAGAAGATGGGCAATACCGTCTTGCTGCGCAAGCCCGATCAGGTGGTGTCGGGGCTCCCGCAGATAGATAAAGCATCGATATCGCTCGCAGACTTCAGCTCGAAGACGCTGCTCGACGATATAGAGGCGCTCAGAAAGAAGGCCGAGACGCTCTCGCGCCTCTACGAGCTGAACGAGATGCTGGGGTCGGTCTTCGGCGTCGAAGAGATATTCAAGAAGGTGAGCGAGATGATGTTTCGCCTCACCCCGGCAGACCGCTTCCTTGTCCTGCTCAAGGACCAGGCGACGGGCGAGCTGACACCGGTCGCCGCCGAGTATCGCCGCCGCTCCACCTCGACCAGCCAGGAGATATCCGTCAGCAAGACGGTTCTCGACCGGGTGATCAGCGAGCGGGTCTCCCTGCTTTCGTTCGATACGCAGGCCGACGCGCGGCTGGCCTCTGCAAAGTCGATCATCATGCAGAATATCCATTCGGTCATGTGCGCTCCGCTGCTCAGCAAGGAAGACCTCTTAGGGGTCATCTACGTCGATTGCCAGCAGGTGATGCAGATGTTCTCGGAAGACGACCTCGATTTCCTGAACGCGATAGCGGGCGGAACATCGATAGCCGTCGACAACGCGATGAGCCATAAGCGGCTCGTCAGGGAAGAGCTGGCGCGCGCCGCATACAGCCGCTTCATGCCCAAGCACGTGGTCGATGAGATACTTGCCAATCCCAATGCGCTAAGCCTCGGCGGGACGAACGCCGTCGTGACCATGCTCTTTTCCGACGTCCGGGGCTTTACAAGCATGTCCGAAAGCCTCCCGCCTGAGAGCGTCGTCCAGATTCTCAATGAGTACTTTGCCGAAATGGCCCCGATAGTCTTCGACTATCATGGCCTGCTCGACAAGTACATGGGTGACGGGCTTATGGCGCTGTTCGGAGTTCCTTATGTGAGCGAGGACGCCGCCGTAAACGCGGTCAGCGCCGCCATGGCCATGCAACGGCGCATGGAGGTCGTAAACCGGGACCTCAAGGCGAGAGGGCTTTCAGAGATCGCAATAGGGATCGGCATAAACACCGGGACCGTGACGGTGGGTTATATCGGCTCCGAACAGCGCACCGATTACACCGCCATAGGCGACGCGGTCAACCTGGCGGCGAGGCTCGAAAAAGAGGCGCAGGCCGGCGAGATAATAATCAGCCAGGCGACGCTCAACGCCA
>DASTET010000683.1:0-4758 GCA_035709445.1 Blastocatellia bacterium
TCTGCAACGAATGCATAGATATATGCAACGAAATCATCACCGATGATCAGCAGCAGGAGACCGCGTCGCGTCGCCCTCCGCTGCCCAAGCCCGTCGAGATAAAAGAATTTCTCGACGATTACGTCATCGGTCAGGATGAGACAAAGAAGAAGCTTGCGGTCGCCGTCTATCAGCACTACAAACGCGTCGATATGCTCAAACGGCGCGCATCCGATATCGAGATTCAGAAGTCGAATATTATGTTGATTGGTCCAACAGGGACCGGCAAGACGCTGCTCGCGCAGACGCTTGCCAAGATGCTGAACGTCCCATTCACCATAGTCGATGCCACAACGCTTACTGAAGCCGGGTATGTGGGCGAGGACGTTGAAAACATCATACTCAAGCTGCTACAGGCGGCAAACGGCGACATCGAGCGCGCGCAGACCGGCATCATTTATATAGACGAGATAGACAAGATCTGCCGAAAGGACGAGAACCCGTCTATAACTCGCGATGTATCCGGAGAGGGCGTTCAACAGGCGCTGCTCAAGATACTCGAAGGGACCATAGCCAACGTCCCGCCACAGGGCGGGCGCAAGCATCCGCATCAGGAGTTCTTCCCCGTCGACACGACAAACATCCTGTTCATATGCGGCGGCGCGTTCGTCGGGCTTGAGAAAGTGATCGAAAAGCGCGTCGGGAAGAAGGCGCTCGGCTTCAACGCCAACATCAAGAGCGCGCGGAAGAAGCGGCTTAGCGAGACGCTTTCACAGGTTGAGCCCGAAGACCTGATCAAGTTCGGGCTGATACCCGAATTTGTCGGGCGGTTGCCGGTCGTCGGCACGCTTCACGAGCTGGACGAAGCCGCGATGATAGAGATACTGACCCAGCCGAAGAACGCGCTCGTCAAACAGTACCAGAAGCTGTTTGAATACGAAGGCGTCAAGCTGCGCTTCACCGAAGACGCGCTCGGAGCGGTGGCCCACATGGCCTGCGAGCGTAAGGTCGGGGCTCGCGGGCTGAGAATGATCCTTGAAGAGCTTATGCTTGACGTGATGTATATGCTCCCGTCGAATAAGAAAGTTAAGGAGTTCGTCGTGACGCGCGAGATGGTCGAAAACCGCCGCGCCACGTTCCCGGTACTTGAAAAAGCTGGTTAAGCGGAAGCCAGAGGGGCGGGCAGCGAAAGTCTCGTTTCAGTTTCGCTGCTCGCCATTCTTTGACCGCGCCGCAAGTTTGCGCAGTCCGCGTCGTAATTTCTCTTTATCCGTTGTTCAACCCTCGTTATAGTAAAATCATGAACGAATTCAGCGACAGCACACCAAGCGATGTAGCCAGATGCCCCATGGTCCCGATACGGGATGTGGTCGTCTTCCCTTACACCATAGTGGCGTTCGTGATCGGACGGCCCGCAAGCGTCCGCGCTCTCGAAAAGGCGCTTCGCGGCGATAAGACCATCTTCCTCGCCACTCAGCACGATGCGACTATAGATGAGCCGAGCGTCGATCAGGTCTACACGATCGGCACGGTCGCGCGCATTACGCATAACCTTCGCCTCCCGGACGGGAATATAAAGGTGATGGTCGAAGGTCTCGAACGCGCGCGGTCGGTCCGGGTCGAAGACACCGGCGAGTACTGGCTTGCCACGCTCAGAAAGGCGGCGGAGACACACGAGCCCAGGTCGCGGCTCAATGCGCTGATCGGTCGCGTCGGCTCGCTCGTAGACCAGTACGTACGGCAGTCGACCGAGCTTGCAAACCCCGAGACGCTCACCGCAGCGCTTAGAAACGACGATCCCGCGCGGCTGTGCGACACCATAGCCTCGAACCTGAAGATCTCTGTTGAAGACAAGCAGGGGCTCCTTGAAATCTTCTCGTTGCAGGACAGGCTGATTCGCCTCATCGAGGTGCTCGAAGTCGAGCTTGAGAAGATTCAGGTGGACCGCGCAATCCACGGTCGGGTCAAGCGACAGATGGAGCGCGCGCAAAAAGAGTATTACCTGAACGAGAAGATCAAAGCGATCCATAAAGAGCTTGGCCGGAAAGACGAGAAGGCCGAGCTGGAAGAGCTGAAGCAGAAGATCGAAGCCTCGGGCATGTCGAAAGACGCCTTTGAGAAGGCCATGAGCGAGCTTCGCCGGCTGGAGCAGATGCCGCCTATGTCGGCCGAAAGCACCGTATCGCGCAACTACCTCGACTGGCTGCTGGCCGTCCCGTGGAAGGAGAAGACCGAAGAGGTCCGCGACATAAAGGCCGCTCAGGAAGTGCTCGACGCCGATCACTACGGGCTCGACAAGGTTAAGGAGCGCATACTCGAATACCTGGCCGTGCGCCAACTGGTCGAGCGGCCCCGTGGGTCGATTCTCTGTTTCGTCGGCCCGCCCGGGGTCGGAAAGACCAGCCTCGGTCGTTCCATAGCCAAGGCGACGGGCCGCAAGTTCGTCCGCCTGTCGCTCGGCGGCGTGCGTGACGAGGCCGAGATACGCGGCCACCGTCGCACCTATATAGGCGCGCTTCCCGGCCAGATAATTCAGATGATGAAGAAGGCCGGAACGGTCAACCCTCTCATCATGCTGGATGAGGTCGACAAGCTCGGCATGGATTTCAGGGGCGACCCGTCCGCCGCGTTGCTCGAAGTTCTCGACCCGGAGCAGAACTTCGCTTTCCACGATCATTACCTCGACGTCGAGTATGATCTGTCGAACGTCATGTTCATAGCCACGGCCAATGTGCTGCACACAATACCGCCGGCGCTGCAAGACAGGCTCGAAGTCATTCGCATACCGGGTTACACGGAGCGGGAAAAGCTTGAGATAGCCAAGCGGCACCTGCTGCCCAAACAGCTTGAGGCCAACGGGCTCAAGACAGATCAGGTCAACTTCGTCGAGGAAGGGATCAGGACTATCATACAGTTCTACACCCGCGAGGCGGGTGTGAGAAACCTTGAGCGAGAGATCGCAAGCGTGCTGAGAAAGCTGGCCCGGAGGATGTTAACAAGCGACGAGCCTTCGGCCTATAACGAAGCGGTCACTGAAGAGCTGGTTAAGGAGTTGCTCGGTCCGACTCGCTTCCGCCCGCAGTCGGTGGGCGATCAAAGCGAGATAGGTCTCGCCACCGGGCTTGCCTGGACCGAAGTGGGCGGCGAGGTGCTCCACATCGAAGCGACGATGATGGCGGGGCGCGGCAACATCACGCTCACAGGGAAACTGGGCGAGGTGATGCAGGAGTCGGCGCGGGCCGCGCTTTCGTGTGTGCGCTCGCGGGCAAACAAGCTCGGCATCGCCGCCGATTTTTACAAGAAGTTCGACCTCCATCTCCACGTCCCGGAAGGCGCTATTCCTAAGGACGGACCTTCGGCGGGTATCGCTATCGCAACAGCGATTGTCTCGGTGCTGACTCAAGTCCCTATCCGCCACGACGTTGCGATGACCGGAGAGATAACCCTCCGGGGCAAGATACTGCCTATAGGCGGGGTGAAAGAGAAACTCCTTGCCGCGCACCGCGCAGGCATAAACACGGTAATACTTCCGAAGGAGAATGCCAAAGACCTGGTCGAATTGCCCGAGGATGTGAAGCAGGAGCTTTCGATTCACACCATCGACAGCATAGACGACGTGTGGCAGATCGCGCTTGAGGATCAGCCGGTAAAGAGCGAGGTCCCAACAGAAGGGGTGCCCATCTGGGGACAGCAGCCTGCTTCGGACGCGCCTGCATCAAACCAGGTGATCAAGTAGCGAGGGTTTGGATTTTCATAATCCTGAGATCGTGTGAAGATCAAGAGCGCCGTATTCGTAAAGAGCGCGACCAGCCCTGAGCACTACCCGCAAGATGGACTGCCGGAGATAGCCTTCATGGGGCGGTCAAACGTCGGCAAGTCGAGTTTGATAAACAGCCTTCTTGGGACGCGGGGGCTGGCGCGCACAAGCTCCACGCCGGGACGGACGCAGCTTATCAACTTTTTTCTGATAAACGATGCCTTCTACTTCGTGGATCTGCCGGGTTACGGGTATGCGCGCGTTCCGACGGAGATAAAACGACAGTGGGGACCGATGGTGGAGAAATACCTTGCAACAAGGCGCAACCTTGTGCTATCTATTGCTATCACTGATTCGCGGCATGAGCCCACCACGCTAGATTTGATGATGAAAGAGTGGCTGGAGAAGAGGGGAAAGCCATTCCTCATCGTTGCGACCAAGGCTGATAAACTCAGTGGAAATAAGTTAAGGGTCTGCCTCAACCGCGCGTCAGCGGTGCTCGGCACGAGCGAGATAATCCCGTACTCAGCAGTAACGCGCAGGGGCGCGGAACGTATTTGGAAGGAGATCACCCGTGCAATAACCGGCCAGCGCGTTTCGCTCTCAAGCTCGTAATTTTCAGTTCTAAAGATGGAGTTTCGCAGAAGCTAAGCGTCAAATCGAGAACACGTTGAAGCCAGCGTCCTCAGCAACCGCTCTCGATGGTTTCAATCCCCAGATAACAATACCAGCGCCGCGCAACAGGCGTCCCTGCCTCGTACGCGGCACTCAAACTGTGAGGACAACAGAATAATATGCCAGAAGAAGTAAATGAATTAATGGACATAGGTGAGCTGAAGGAGATGTCCATCTCGAAGCTCACCCATATCGCGAAGGACCTGGATATCCCCGGCGCAACCGGGATGCGAAAGCAGGAGCTGATATTCAAGATCCTCCAGGCTCAGACCGAAAAGAGTGGTTTGATCTTTTCAGAAGGGGTGCTGGAGACGCTCCCAGACGGGTTCGGGTTCCTACGCGCACCG
>DASTET010000684.1:0-9415 GCA_035709445.1 Blastocatellia bacterium
GCCCTCGCACCCCTATCAACAGGTCTATGCCGAGCGAGGCGATGCGCTCGCCCACCTCCTGGTGAAACCGAGCGCCTTCGCGCCCAAGCTCTAGCATCTCGCCCGCGACGACTATCTTTCTCTCGAAGCCACGGTTTTCGCTTACGGTCGTGACCATCTCCACAAGGGCGCGCGGGTTCGAGTTGTAAGAATCATCTATAACCGTGTAACCCTGCTCGAACCGCAGCACTTCACCGCGCATCCTCGGGCTTGCGCTTTCGCCCAGCGATGCGGCTATCTCTTCGAGCGGCGCGTTGTAGAAGTCTGCGACAGCCGCAGCGACAAGCGCATTATAAACATTGTGGCGGCCCGCGAGACGCAGGCTCACTTCCGTCTGCCCGCGCCGTGTCACGAGAGAGAAGCGCGTCCCGCCGAGCCCGTCTGATTCAATATCGCTTGCGAAAACATCTGCCGCCTGCTCGATGCCGATGAGGCGGCACTCTATGTCATCACGAATATTCCGCATGCGCGCAACCCTCGGGTCGTCGGCGTTGAGCACAGCCGCGCCCCCCGGCTTTACGCCTTCTATAAGCTCGGCCTTTGCCTGCGCGATCTCGTCGACCGACGAAAAGAACTCAAGGTGCACGGGCGCTACGTTTGTGACCGCTCCGAGGTCGGGCGGGGCGATGCGCGTAAGCTCGCGAAGCTCGCCCGTGTGATTCATCCCCATTTCGAGCACGGCGTAATCGAAATCCGAAGAGTGCGCCCCGTCCGTCTCCATTTTTAGTATCGAAAGCGGAAGCCCGTACTCGTTGTTCAGATTGCCCGTCGTCTTCAGGACGCGACCCGACCGGGCGAGCGCGGCTGCGGTCATCTCTTTAGTAGTGGTCTTCCCCATGCTGCCGGTTATTGCTATGACGCGGCCCTGCCAGCCTTCGAGCACCACGGATGCAAGCCGCTTCAAGGCGACGAGCGTGTCATCGACGACGATGAGCCTCGATGCGCTCTCCGCGTTCGAAGCTGCGAAATCGCGCGATACGACCGCGGCAATCGCGCCCTTATCGATCGCGCTCGCTACGAAGCGATGGCCGTCGTGAACCTCTCCGCGAATGGCGAAGAAAAGCTCGCCCGCGCGCAGAGTGCGAGAATCGATCGAATAGCCTGCGGGCTCGCGCTCTTTGAGCAGGGCATCGATCGATGCGCTCGACACCAGCGTTTTTATGATCCGATCAAGCCTCATAATTTTTCGAGGAAGCCAGAAGCCAGAAGTCAGAATCTTTCTCACCATTTCTCAATTCAGGCCGAGTCAAAGAAATCAGCATAAGTCTAATCCATCTTCTGGCTCCTGGCTTCTGACTTCTGGCTTCCTAAACTCTCTCATCGCTTCGCGCGCCACCTCGCGGTCGTCGAAGTGAATGGTTTCGTGGCCGATTATCTGATAGGTCTCGTGGCCCTTGCCCGCGATCACTACGAGATCGCCCGCGCTCGCTTCGGCCACCGCGCGAAAGATGGCCTCGCGACGGTCGGGCAGCTTTATATAACTCCGGCCCGTCTTCTTTAGCCCCGCCTCTATATCTTCGATTATCGTGAGCGGGTCTTCGGTGCGGGGGTTGTCCGAGGTGACAATCGCTATGTCGCTCAGCGTTGCGGCGATCTCGCCCATAGGGGCGCGTTTGGTCCGGTCGCGGTCGCCGCCGCAGCCGAACACCGTTATAACCCGGCCCGCGCCGCTCACGACTTCGCGAGCCGTCTGGAGCACGTTTCGGAGCGCGTCGTCGGTGTGGGCGTAATCGACGACCACGGCGAAATCAGTCTGCCCGTCGCCTTCAAGGCTGACCTGCTCGAACCGCCCGGCGACGCTCGAACAGGCTTCGATCCCGCGAGCTATTGCCACAGGATCGGCTCCCAGAGCCAGACCTGCGGCGATGCTCGCGAGAATGTTATAGACGTGCGGCCTGCCGACGAGGCTCGACGTGATCTCGATCTCCCCTGCCGGGGTCCTTGCCGTAAAGCGGAGCCCGCGAGCCGAGAGGCGAAATTGCGGCGTGCTAACATCCGCGTCTTCGGAAAAACCATAAGTGATTAAACGCCCCTTCGCGTCTGAAAGCAGTCTGCGCCCGTACTCGTCGTCGATGTTTATTATAGACGCAGCCGGGCCGCCTTCGAGGCTGCCGTCAAAGAGCTTCTTCTTGGCGGCGAAGTAGCTCTCCATAGTCTTGTGATAGTCGAGATGATCGCGCGTAAGGTTTGTGAAGACGGCGGCGGCAAACCTGAGCGAATCTGCGCGGCGAAGCTCGATGGCGTGCGAAGAGACTTCCATCACCGCCGAGCGGCAGCCTGCTTCTACCGCGCGGGCGAGCATGCGCTGGATGTCGGACGCCTCGGGCGTCGTGTGCCGGGCCGTCTCGGCGCTATCGCCTATGCGGTAATTGATCGTGCCGAACATGGCCGAAGCGCCTTCCGACGCGCGAATGATCGAATCGATCAGGTGGGCGGTCGTCGTCTTGCCGTTGGTTCCCGTAATGCCTGCGAGCTTCAACCTCCGCGACGGATGGCCGTGGACTGCTGCCGAGGCGCGCGCCAGCGCGGCCCGCGCGTCTTTGACCTCGATCCAGGCGGGGGCCTCCGGCGCTCGAACGGCTTTTGCGGCGCGGTCGTCCGCATCCGAGAAGTGTTGTAAGCTCTGCTCGGATACGACGGCGACCGCGCCGCGCTCGACAGCCTGCGGGACAAAATGAAGGGCATCGACCTTCTCACCTCGGATGGCGACAAAGACGGTTCCGGGCGCGACCTCGCGCGAATCGTGCGTGACATCGCGGGCCTCCCGGTCGAGCACCCCGGCGGCTGCGGTTGAATCAATCTCTTTTGCCAGATCGTCGAGCCTCACTTAACTCCTGGTCGAACTCCCTGCGTGGGTGTATCCGTCATTAACCGCCCCCGGCCTGTTTCCTTCCGCTCTGTTTTGAAAGCCTCACGATGCACACTGCGTCTTCCGAGACGAGAGTTCCCGGCGGCGGGCTCTGACCGGTGACTAGCCCTTCGCCCGTAGCTTTGATCTTCAGCCCGCGAGCGGCGCACAAAGCGACCGCTTCGCGCACGCCGCGCCCCGTCAGATCGGGGACGACTACGCTCCCGCCTCGTTTAGATGCAATCTCCGGGCCTTCCGCTTCTTCGGCGATATCGAGAGCGGGCCGCGAGTCGGTCTCTTCTTCTGCCACCGCGTCGCGCTCAAAGGCGGTCGGGGCGAACTGGAAGCTGTGAAAATCGCCCGCTACAAGGTCGGCTCCCGGGTCGTCTTCGGGCGGCACGCCGAGGATATGGAGCGCGTCGGCGACAACGCGGGCGAAGACGGGCGCGGCCGCATCGCCGCCGTGATAGGCCCCTTTAGGCTCGTCGAGCGAGACGATGCAGGCGATCTCGGGATTGTCAGCCGGAGCAAACCCCGCGAAAGAGGCTACGTAGCGCGTATTCGAATATCGCCCGGTCGCTTCATCGATCTTTTGCGCCGTGCCTGTCTTCCCGGCTGCGCGGTAACCGCCGATCTGCGCGCGCTTGCCGGTCCCGTGGATGACGACGCTTTCGAGCATCCTCTTCAAAACGGCTGCGGTCTCCTGGCTGATGACGCGGCGCGGCTCAGCCGCGTGCTCTTCGAGTATCTCGCCGGAAGCAGCCGTCACCTCGCTGACAAGGTAAGGGGAGATGATCTCTCCGCCGTTTGCGATTGCGGCGAAGGCGGCGACTGCCTGGAGGGCGGTGACTGCTATCTCGTGCCCCATGGGGATCGAGCCTATAGTGGTCGGCCCCCAGTCTTTTGCAGGGCGAAACAGCCCGCGCGATTCGGCGGGAAGCTCTATCCCGGTCCGCTTGCCGAATCCGAACTGCTCAATGTAGCGAGCGAGCCGCTCGTTGCCGAGACGCTGTCCTATCTTGATTGCGGCAACATTGGACGATTTTGCGAGCGCCTGGGTCGCTGTGAGCACGCCGTAGTGGCCGTCGCGGACGACGCGGTCGGCTATGCGTATCTGCCCGCCGCCGCAGTCTATGAGAGTGTCGGGACGAATCACCCCCTCTTCGATAGCGGCAGAGTAGGGAACTATCTTGAATACCGAGCCCGGCTCAAAGGCGACTTCGACGGCGCGATTGCGGCGCTGTTCTTCGGTCGATTCAGAGACCTTGTTGGGGTCGAAGGTCGGGAAGCTTGCAAGCGCCAGTATCTCGCCGGTCGCGGGCCGGGTGATCACTATCGTGCCCGCGCGCGCGCGGCTTGCGCGTACGGCATCAGCGAGCGCCTTCTCGACGTAGTGCTGGATCATCATATCGATCGTCAGCTTGACGTTTGCGCCCGGAACCGATTCTTCTATCTCGTGACCGTAGGACTTCTTCAGCGCGTCGACATCGAGCAGGAGGCGTCCGCCCTGGCCGCCTATCATCTTTTCGTAGGCCATCTCGATGCCGCCTTTTCCGACCTCTTCCGAATTGACAAAACCGATTATGTGGGCCGCAGTCGCACCGCCCACATAAAACCGCTTCATCTCCTTGATGAAATGCAGGCCCGGCAGATCGAGCGCCTCTACGCGAGCGACCTCTTCATTAGAGAGCTTGAGCTTGACCGCAACGGCCGCGAGGTTTGTTGAAGTGAGGCGGCGGTGCAGGTCCCCTTTATCTATGTCGAGCGTGCGGGCAAGCGTCGCTGCAATCGCCTCCGGGTCCTTGTCCTTGATCTCTGCCGGAGAAGCGTAGAGCGACTTCACCTCAACCGACCGCGCAAGCTCGCTGCCATTACGATCGAGGATAACGCCTCGCCTGGGCGAAAGCGGTATCTCGAACTGCTGCTGTCGTTCGGCCCTCGCTCTAAGCCAGTCGTGCTGACCTACCTGTAGATAGATCAGCCTGCCCGCAACGGCCGCCAACCATAGAATGGCGAGCGCTTGAATCACGACCAGGCGAGTCTCCAGTACTTTTTGAGTGTTGAGCTTCATAGCCACGTATCAAGCGCGAAGGCTGCGCGAGAGTCTATAGACTCTCGCCGCTTTGGCCTTCAGGTCGTTCTCTTTTCCCATTCTCCCGGTTCTGTGCATTGACGTGTCATCTCTCCCTGTTAGTCGGCCTGCGTATCTGTGGCGAGCCGGACTTGAGTCGCTTCAGACCGATCTTTTTTGCGCGCCGTTCGATCTCGACCGGCGATGATGCGCGGGCATGTTCGAGCTCGATCTGGCGAAGCTTCTCTTCGAGCTGGAACGCCTGCCGTCTGAGCTCTTCGGTCTTGTATCCGAGCGAGACGGCTTCGAAGTGCTGTCTCGCGCTCATCACGAATCCGCAGGATATCAGCGCGCCGGCGACCGCTATTATCACAAGCCATGCAAAGATCCGGTTGCTTACGGGCCGCGCCACGCGCGAGTTGCGAATATGTTTATCAGGGAAAAACTTGTAACTCATAGACTGCGCCTCAAGGTGATTTCGGGTGAAAGAGTCTCGATCTGAATTGTCTCCTGCTCACCCGGATTCCATTGGGGCTGATTTCCTTTAGAGCCTCTCGCAGACTCGAAGCCGCGCGCTGCGAGAACGGGGGTTGCTCTCTATCTCTTCCCGGCTCGGAGTGACAGGCTTTCTCGTCAGCACCGCGACGCGGTTTCGCGCGCCGCAAAGATCGCATACGACGTCAGGCTCGATGGGCGCTCGACCGCCGCCCCTGAGCTCAGGCGGGCAAACGCACCGGCCCGACTCTCGTTGAAAGCTCTGCTTGACTATGCGGTCTTCCAGCGAATGAAAGCTGATTACTGCCAGCCGTCCGCCCCGCGCCAGATGAGAGATGGCCTCGGGGATGAATCTCCTGACAGAGTCAAGCTCATCATTGACCGCGATGCGAATCGCCTGAAAGGTCCGCGTCGCAGGGTGTATGCGCCAGCGACCCGGAACCCTGAGCGCGCGCACGACTATGTCGGCAAGCTGCCGGGTAGTCGTTATAGGGTGGCGCTGGCGCTCTCTCACTATGGCGCGCGCCACTCTGCGCGCCCCTCGCTCTTCGCCGTATTCAAAGATCAGGTCGGACAGCTCGCGTTCCGTGAGGCGAGCGATCAGATCGGCTGCCGTCTCCTTCTGGCTGCGGTCCATGCGCATTTCGAGCGGAGCGTCGGTTGCGAAGCTGAAGCCGCGGCCTTCATCTTCGAGCTGCATGGAAGAGACCCCGAGATCGGCCAGAATGCCTCGGACTTCTTCAATCCCCACCTGGCTCAGGACCGCGGCCAGCTCTTTGAAATTGGCGTGGACGGCCTCGAACCTCTCTTCAAACCTTGCCAGCCGCCGCCGGGCCTGCTCGATTGCTCCGAGGTCCCGATCTATTCCGATCACTCTCGTCTCAGGGCTCGCCGCGAGCAGGGCTTCGGAGTGGCCTCCGAGCCCGAGCGTGCAGTCGACTATTGTCCCGCCTCTCTCCGGTCCGAGCCAACGCGTGACCTCTTCGAGCAAAACGGGCGTATGCGATCTCCAATCGGCTGCCTCCTCAAACGGCATCTGCCTCCCATTTGAGGTCCCGCGAACACGCTAGACGCCGAGGCTTGCGAGCCGGGCCGCGTCCTCAGCCGTGTAGGTCTCGCTATCCATGAGCGATTTGAACCGGTCCAACTCCCATACTTCGAGATATTGCAGGTATCCAAGCACGGTCACCTCGCCTACGAGCCCCGCGCTTGTGCGCAGCAGAGGGTGTATCAACAGCCGCCCCTGCGCATCCATCTCGGCGTTCTGCCCATAATAGTTTGTCCGGTTCAAAAACTTCTTCACCGTTATATCTTCCGTCCCGCGAGATATCAGCTTCTGCTCTATATCGAGCCACTCCTGCATAGGGTATAGCCGGGCATACTCGCCCGACAGACTTGTTACATAAAACTCCGGTCCGTAGTGCTCTTCTATATAACGACGGTAGGCCGCCGGGAGCTTTATCCTCCCTTTTTCGTCCATCCGTACCGTGTAGCTCCCTCTCAGCATAGGCCCGGTTTACGTCTTACATTTAAAGTAATCGTTTAAATAACCTGCGCTTAATTCTGTTTTCAAAGTGATCTCCATTTTGGTCCACTTTGGACCACTTCGGCGTATGGTACGTTAGATGCGGATGGCTGTCAAGCTTGAAATTATGGAGGCACAAGGATTTGGGAGCAGAAGCCAGAAGCCGGGAGCGAGAAGTCAGAATCCAGAAGCCAGAATTCAGAAGATAAACGGAAGCATTTGTTTATCGGATCGCTTAAAGCCATTGAGAAGTGCGTCAGAGCTTCTGGATTCTGGATTCTGGCTTCTGGATTCCCAATTATCTGTGTTATATTCCGCGCTTTGGTGTAAGAGGCGAAAACCTGCTGATGGGTGACACCACTCTTTTTACAATAATCTACGGCGTTATGGCTGCGGGCGCCAATTATCTTGGGGGGCTCCTGGTATCTTCTCGCCGTCTGGGCCAGGCGACGCTCAGATACCTTATAGCGCTCGGGGCGGGGTTTATGCTGGCGGCGGTCTTCATAAAGATCGTGCCGGAGACGCTCAAGCAATGGCCGGGCGAGCCTCTCATCCCCATGCTCTGGCTTCTGGGCGGGTATCTGCTCCTTCAATTTGTCGAGCACACGCTTGCCCCGCATTTTCATTTCGGCGAAGAGACGCACGAAGAGGCTATGCTTGCGCACAACGCGGCGCTTGCGGGGCTTGGCGCGCTTATGGTGCATACCTTTTTCGACGGCGTTTCGATAGCCGTGGCGTCGCTCGTCAGCCCGAGGCTCGGAGTAGTGATCTTTATCGCCATCCTGCTGCACAAGCTGCCTGAGGGTTTTACCGTATCCTCGATGATGCTCGCCGCTGGCCGTTCCCGCCGCAGCGCGCGGATGGCGGCGCTGCTTGTCGGGCTTGCCACTCTGGCGGGGGTGGGGCTCGTTCTGTTGATAAACGACATAGCCGTCTTCTCGCACCCCCTCTCATATCACATACTCCCGCTGTCGGCGGGCGTAACGCTTTATGTTGCGGCCTCGGATTTGATCCCCGAAGTCAACACGCGCGAAGGGGGTGTAAAGACCTCGCTTATGGTATTCGCAGGCGTGGCGTTGCTGTATGTGATCGAGCTGGTCCTCGAATCATTTCATCACTGAGCATCTTCGCATCATAACTGCATGTTTATCGATCGGCTTGCGGCGGTATTGCTTGCCGTCAGGCAATCCGCACGCCGGGCGTCGAGCGCAAAGCCCCGTATCGTGTAGAATGTTATTGTCGCTTCCGTGCCCTGGCCGATGTTGCGACGAAGGCTGAATTCTTATGAAGAGACTTTACAGATTATTGAGCGCCTCTTTCGCCCTGCTCTTTTTTGTCTCTGCGTCTGTGGCCCAGATGCAGATACCGCAGCCGCAGGGGATGGTGAATGATTTTGCGGGCAAGCTCACGCCAGCTACACGGCAGCAGCTTGAGACGCTTCTCAGGAATTTTCGCGACCGAAGCGGTATCGAGGTCACGACCGTGCTGGTCCCCTTTGAATCGATGCAAGGCTATCCGATTGAGGAGTACGCGCTTCAGTTAGGTCGGCAGTGGGGAGTGGGTCGCGGATCGGAGAAGCTTGGGATGTTGCTGCTGATAGCGATCAAGCAGCCCGACAGCCAGGGGCAATATCAGGGAGGCTCGCGGCTCGAAGTGAGCCGTCATCTTGAAGGCGATGTCCCCGACGGGCTTGCGGGCGAGATCATTCGCAGGATGCGAAACGATCTGCGAGCGGGCCGGTTCGATCAGGCGGCCACGACCGGGGTCCAGTCTATACTGGCTACTCTCGCAGAGAAGCGCGGAATATCGCTTGAAGGCATAGACCGAAGGTACGCCTACCAGCCTGCGCAAAGACAAACACCCGCGAGCCGGGGCCGGGGTTTTTCGCCCTTTACGATAATCGTCTTCATCTTTGTCATATTCTTCATCATAAGCCTGTTTGGCGGGGGCGGGGGCGGCGGGCGCGGGGGCCGTCGCTACGGCAGGCGGGATTCAGGGATCGAGTGGCTGTTGCTGCCGCTCATATTCGGAAGCGGCTCAAACTGGGGAGGCGGCGGAAGGTCGAGAGATAGCTCAGGCTGGGGCGGGTTTGGCGGCGGCGGCTCCGGCTGGGGCGGCGGCGGCGGCGGAGATTTCGGCGGATTCGGCGGCGGCGGAGATTTCGGCGGCGGCGGAGCAAGCGATAGCTGGTGAAGACTCTTTCGCTATCACCCATCATCAAGCTGGGTAGTAATGAAAAAGTAACGCTTAGTATCATCAGCGAGATTCTATGGTGCGCAGAACGATTCACACGCAAAAGAGCATTAGGAGGACTGGCATTGGCCGATCAACTGAGTGAGCTGATAAAGAGGCTGGGCGAGGCGCACGGCGATAATCTGAAATCCGTAGTCCTATATGGCCAGGCTGCCGCTCCGGATGGCAGCGGCGAGCACGAGCC
>DASTET010000685.1:0-3953 GCA_035709445.1 Blastocatellia bacterium
CGCAGAAAGCCCGGCACTACCGGGGCCACGCCGAGCGCGAAGGCCGCGACCGCCCGCCAGTTGATCCCGCTCGTGTAGCTGTAAAGGCCATCTACCATATACAGGTCTTTGAGCGAAAGCTGCTGCCGTCTTATCAACCAGTAGTCCGCGATCAACACCCCGCCTATCGCGCCCATAAGCCCCGAGTAGCCTATCAGCCAGGTGAATATGTATGCCGCCGCGTTCCGGTAGAGATACCACGGCATCATCAGCACGCCTATCGCAGCCGTGATAAGCCCGCCCGTCACATAAGAGATCCGGCGCGGATTCAGATTCGAAAAATCATTCGACGGCGAGACGACATTCGCCGCCATATTCGTAGTGAGCTGCGCGGCGAAGATAATGAAGGTCGCGACGAGCACTATGGCGACGCTTGAAAACTGGCTCACAAGCTCGACCGGATCGGATATGGGCCGCCCGAATATCAACACGGTGGCCGATGTCGTGGCGACCCCTATGAAGGCGAATGCCGTCATCGTGGTCGGCAGCCCAAGCGCCTGCCCCATCATCTGCGACCGCTGGCTCCGCGCGTAGCGGGTGAAGTCGGGTATGTTCAGGCTGAGCGTGGCCCAGTAGCCGACGCTCGCCGTGAGCGCGGATGGGAAGAGCTGCCAGAAGGTGAAGCGCGGTTTTGACGGGTCGAGATTTTGAAGCAACGCCACGGAATCGAGCACGCGGCCCATCCCCCCGGCCTTCGAGACGGCCCACCAGAGCAGCGCCGCGCCGCCCGCAAGCAGAAGCGGGGCCGACAGGCTCTCAAGGTACTTTATCCCCTCTATGCCGCGGACGATTATCGCCACCTGTATGGCCCAGAAGAGCGCAAACATTATGTACTCGTGGCCGGGGACGGTCGCCCACTCCGGCGACACCGAGCGGATCAGCCCGTCGAGCGCCGTCCCGCCTATCCAGGTCTGTATGCCGAACCATCCGCAGGCGACGAGCGCGCGCGCGATGGCTGCGATATTCGCCCCGCGCGTGCCGAAGCTCGCGCGACAGAGCACGGGAAACGATATGCCGTACCTGGTCCCCGCGTGCGCGTTGAGCATCATCGGGATGAGGACGATCGTGTTGCCGAGCAGTATCGTCAGCATCGCCTGCCACCAGTTCATGCCCTGCTCGATAAAACCGCCCGCGAGCGTGTAGGTGGTGATGACGACCGACATGCCTATCCACAGCGCGGCGATGTTGTACGTAGTCCATGTGCGCTCGCTTATTGTCGTTGGCGCGAGATCGCGGTTCCACAGCGGCGAGCCGGACACGTCCTCCTTCAGCTCTATAAAATCGCGCCGGGATGGTTCTACCGCTTCCGTGTGCAGGGCCATAATCTATCCGCGTTCGTCCGAGTCTATCTGCGGCTCAGGTTTAATAAAGCCTGTTGAAAGCGCCGCGACGGAGGAACTCTCCGTCGCCCGCCTTGCCCGTGTATCTGCCGTCTTCTATGATGACGCGCCCGCGCGAAAGTACCGTCTTCGTCACGCCCTTCACCTTCATCCCCTCATAGGCGCTATAGTCGACGTTCATATGATGCGTTGCCGAAGAGATGGTCATCTCTTCATCGGGGTCGAAGATCACTATGTCGGCATCTGACCCGACGGCTATCGTCCCTTTGCGCGGGAAGAGCCCGAACAGCTTCGCCGCGGCGGTCGATGTAAGCTCGACAAACCGGTTGAGGCTTATGCGCCCGCCGACCACGCCGCCGTTATAGATGAGGCTCATGCGGTTTTCGACGCCCGGCCCGCCGTTCGGTATCTTTGTGAAGTCGTCGCGGCCAAGCTCTTTCTGCTCCTTGAAGCAGAAGGGGCAGTGATCTGTCGAGACGACTTGCAGGTCATTGCCCGCGAGCCCCTGCCACAGCTTCTCCTGGTTCCACTTCTCCCTGAGCGGCGGGGTCATCACATACTTTGCGCCTTCGAACCCTTCCTGTTCATAGCGGCTGTAGTCGAGGAAGAGATACTGCGGGCAGGTCTCGGCATAGGCCGGAAGACCCAGGTCGCGCGCCTCTCGCACTTCCTGAAGCGCGTCGTAGCAGCTCAGGTGGACTATATAGACCGGAGCGCCTGCCATCTCTGCTATCGCTATCGCGCGATGCACTCCTTCGGCTTCGGCCTTCGTGGGCCGCGTGAGCGCGTGGTATTTCGGCGCGGTCTTGCCTTCGGCCAGGGCGTTCTTGATGATCTCGTTTATTACGATCCCGTTTTCGGCGTGCATGCAGATGAGCCCGCCCGCTTCGCCCGCGTTCTTCATCGCGCGATATATCGTCGCGTCGTCGACGAGGAAGACGCCCGGATAGGCCATAAAGAGCTTGAAGCTCATCACGCCCTCGCGGATGACCTGTCTCATCTCCGCCAGGCGAGAATCGGGTATGTCGGTCGCTATCAGGTGAAAGGAGTAATCTATAGCCGTCTTGCCTTCGGCTTTTCGATGCCAGTTATCGAGGGCTTCGGTGAGCGACTCGCCGTGATACTGGACTGCGAAATCGATTATCGTGGTCGTGCCTCCGTGCGCTGCGGCAATCGTTCCCGTGCGAAAGTCATCGGATGAAGAAGTCCCGCCGAACGGCAGCTCCATATGAGTGTGCGGATCGATGCCTCCCGGTATGACGAGCCTCCCCGATGCGTCAATCACGCGGTCCGCTTCCATATCGAGACTGCGCCCGATGACGGCGATGCGATCATCTTCGACTAAGATATCCGCCGCGTAGTCATCGACTGCCGTTACTATCCGACCGTTCTTTATAAGGGTTTTCATAGGCAGGTCCTTGTTGCTTTATTGATTATCAGGGAGGGAATTAAACACCCTTCCGAAGTCGCGAGTCAATGGCTTTTGTAATCAAAGGCAAAAAGTTGTGACAGTCTTGTAAAAAACCGCGCCGCGCTCACACCCTGAGCCTCCGGTTGTAGTAGAATCGCGGCGGTCATCGAGTTGAGTAAAAGGAGGAAGCAAGATGAAGAGAGACTCTAAATCAGCCATGGGCCTGCTAGCCGTTTGTATGTGGCTTCTTGTCGCGGCAATACCCGCTGCGGGTCAAGCTCCGCAGCAGGCAGGCGATTGGGCGCGACTGACGATTAAATCGGACGTCCTCGGCGAAGAGAGAGTGGTACTGGTCCGCACGCCGCAAGGGTACGAAACGAGCAATCTCCGCCATCCGGTCCTTTACATGACGGACGGGGATGCGCATATAGCCCACACGAGCAGCACGATCGAGTTCCTCGCGCGGAACGGCCGCATGCCCGAAATGATCGTCGTCGGGATAACGAATACGGACCGCACTCGCGACCTCACGCCGACCAATGCGACTATGACTCGACAGGACGGCACCGCCATTCAGTTTCCGACCAGCGGAGGCGCGGACAAGTTTCTCAAGTTTATCGAGACGGAGCTGATCCCGCATATCGAGAATCGTTATAGAACCCAGCCGTATCGCGTCTTTGCCGGTCACTCCTTTGGCGGGCTTTTCGCCGTACACGCGATGCTCGCCCGACCCGATCTCTTCAACGCTTACATAGCCGTCAGCCCGTCATTGCAATGGGACAACCAGTTGCTGGTCAAGCGGGCCGAAGAGTTCTTCAAAGGGCGAAGCCAGTTCGACAAATCGCTCTTCGTGACGCTCGGCAACGAGCCCCCGCCCATCGCCGACGGGTTTAAGAGCTTCAAGGAATTGCTCGCAAAGGTCCAGGCGAAAGGGTTTGACTGGGAAGCTCAACTGATGGATGACGAAGACCACGGGTCGGTGGTGCTCAGAAGCCATTACTTCGGGCTCAGAAAGGTATTTGACGGATGGCAGATTGCGCGAGACCCCCGCACAGGCGCGGTCATCGGAGACCTGAAAGGGGCCGACGAGCACTACAAGAAGCTGTCACAAAAGCTCGGCTACACGATCCCGACGCCCGAGCCGCTGATCAACCAGATAGGCT
>DASTET010000686.1:0-3488 GCA_035709445.1 Blastocatellia bacterium
GATGTGTGCAACGCCGTTCAGTCTTACGTCGAGCCGCTTGGCTATTCGGTCGTGCGAAACTTTTGCGGGCACGGAATAGGCCGGGCAATGCACGAAGAGCCGCAGGTGCCAAATTACGGGCGACCAGGGACGGGGCCTGTGCTCCGCGAAGGATGGGTGCTGGCTATCGAGCCTATGGTCAATCTCGGAAATCACGACGTCAAAGTGCTGTCGGACGGGTGGACCGTGATAACGCTCGACGGCCGTCCATCAGCCCACTTCGAGCACACCGTGGCTATTACCGAAGAGGGCCCGCAGATACTCACAATGCTCGACGGCGCGTAAAACCCGGCCAGGTAAAACCCGGCCAGATGGAGTCCGGGTTGCAAAGCTTTTAGGCGGGATGCTAAAATAGCCGTTTCTTGCGCACCGGGATTTCCTTATAGAGAGACCGCAGCAGGGGAAGGAAGAGTAGAGATGAAAGTCAGGGCATCGGTCAAAAAGATTTGCGATAACTGCAAGATCATCCACCGCAAGGGGGTGGTGAGGGTGATCTGCACCAACCCGAAGCACAAACAGCGGCAGGGGTAAAGGGCGGCGAAGTCTGCCCGACCGGCAGTTAACGGAGGAATATGGCACGCATTTCAGGTGTGGACCTTCCGGCGAACAAGAGGGCCGAGGTTGGTCTTACGTACATCTACGGGATAGGGCGTTCGCGCGCCAACAAGATACTCGGAGAGGCAGGAGTCAGCATCGATAAGCGCGTACGCGAGCTGACCGAAGAAGAGGTCAACCGGATTCGCACGATCATAGACCAGCAGGGGATGGTCGAGGGCGACCTGCGCAAGCAGATACAGATGGACATCAAGCGTTTGATGGACATCGGTTGCTATCGCGGCCTCAGACATCGGCGAGGGCTTCCAGTCCGAGGTCAGCGCACCCATACCAACGCGCGAACACGCAAGGGGCCGCGCCGCGCCACGGTTGCCAAGAAGAAGGCTCCGGGCAAGAAATAAGAAGAGTGGCCGGTGGCCAGTGGCCAGTGGCCAGTTGATGCTTGATAAGCTCTATTAACAGAAAAGAACTGGCCACCGGCCACTGACTACTGGACACTGATCTATGGCAAAAGCACAGGCAAAAGGCGGGAAGAAGAAGACGTTCAAGCGGAAAGAGCGGCGAATGGTGCCGCAGGGAATAGTCCACATACAGGCATCGTTTAACAACACGCTGGTTTCGATCACCGATCTCGAAGGCAACCTAGTAAGCCAGTCCTCTGCGGGCGCGCTCGGTTTCCACGGGTCGCGCAAGGGAACCCCCTTTGCAGCGCAGCAGGCAGCCGTACGCGCGGCCCAGGCGGCGCGCGAGATGGGCATGCATTCGTGCGAGGTGAGGGTCAAAGGACCGGGTTCCGGACGCGAATCCGCAGTGCGAGCCATACAGTCTGCCGGCATAGAGGTCCGACTGATTCGAGACGTGACCCCTATCCCGCATAACGGTTGCCGTCCGCCGAAACGCAGAAGAGTTTAATCGCACGGGCCAGGATCCGTCGTGCGGCTCAGGCTTAGACTTGGGGCCGCGCGTCGGAGCTTTGCCTTTTATCACACTCAAACCTCGCCGCAGTATTCGAGCGCGGCTAATAAGGGGTTTAAAGGAAGAAGGGCAGCAGGCCCGCGCGGCCTTGCGGTCTGTAAACTTTTGCAGGTCTCACTCGTGAGACTGTAGACGGAGGAATAGAGTTGGCAAGATACAGAGGTCC
The DNA here is from genome assembly GCA_035709445.1 of Blastocatellia bacterium. Lineage (GTDB taxonomy): Bacteria > Acidobacteriota > Blastocatellia > UBA7656 > UBA7656 > DASTET01. The sequence continues at coordinate 1,736 of DASTET010000686.1, forward strand.
GGTGTGCCGCCTTTGCCGCCGGGAAGGAATGAAGCTGTTTTTAAAGGGCGAGCGATGTTATAAGCCGAGCTGCCCTATCGAGAAACGTGGCACCCAGCCACCCGGACAACACGGACGCAACGTCCGCCGCGCCAAGCTGATCGGCTACGGCGAGCAGCTTCGCGAGAAGCAGAAAGTCAAGCGAATATACGGCATGCTTGAGCGCCAGTTCCGACTCTATTTCGAGCGGGCTGTCAGAATGAAAGGTGTGACGGGTGAAAACCTGCTCGCGCTGCTTGAGCGCCGCCTCGATAACGCTGTCTATCGTCTTGGGTACGCGACTTCGCGACCGCAGGCGCGCCAGCTAGTAAGCCACGGTCATATCACCGTCAATGGCCGCAAGGTCGATATCCCCAGCTTCCAGGTCAAGGTCAACGATGAGATTGCCGTGCGCGAGGGGAGCCGCTCGAATGTTCACATCCAGGGCGCATTTCAGACCGCTTCCGGGCGGGGACGGCCCGGCTGGCTTGAGGTCACCTCGGTAGAGGACATGCGAGGCCGCGTCGTCGCTCTCCCTCGTCGCGAGGATATAGGTCAGAACATCAACGAACAGCTAATAGTCGAACTTTATTCGAAGTAAACAGGATGGATGGCAGAGGTCAGGAGTCGGGCCGGTCCTTGCTCTGATCTCTTTACTTGAGAGGAAGCAATGAACGGAACTGAAACTCAATTCATGATCGGCTTTCAGAAGCCGAAGCGCCTGGCCTGTGAGACTGAGACGCTCACAAGCCGCTACGGCAAGTTTTACGCCCAGCCCTTCGAACGCGGGTTCGGCACCACGATAGGCAACTGTCTGCGCCGCGCGCTGCTCTCTTCTATCGAAGGCGCAGCCATCACCGCTGTAAAGATAGAGGGTGTGCTTCACGAGTTTTCCTCGATACCCGGCGTGGTTGAGGACGCCACCGACATCATCCTCAATCTCAAACGCATACCGTTCAAGCTGCACGGCTCAGGCCCGAAAACATTGCGCGTAGAGCGCACAGTGCCCGGCGAGATGCTTTCGGGCGAGATTGAAGCGGACGCCGAAGTTGAGATACTCGACCCCAATGTCCATATAGCCACCGTTTCCGAGGGCGGCACGCTGGCCATCGAGATGCGCCTAAAGCGCGGGCGCGGGTACGTCTCCGCCGAGCGCAATTTCGATGAGGACCTGGCCGTGGGCTATATACCGATCGATTCGGTCCACTCGCCCGTCAAGAAGGTCAATTACACCGTCGACAGCGCCCGGCTCGGTCAGGATACCGATTACGACAAACTGTCCATCGAGGTGTGGACCAACGGCTCGGTGAAGCCTGAAAACGCCATAGGGCTTGCCGCAAAGTTGATAAAAGACCACATGCAGATATTCATCAACTTTGAGGAGGAGCCCGATCTGGCCGAAGCCGAAGCCGAGGAGTCGGCGAGGATGCAGTTTAACGAGAACCTGGACCGCTCGGTCGACGAGCTTGAGCTTTCGGTCCGCTCCTACAACTGCCTCAAGAACGCCGACATCCGCACCATCCGCGAGCTGGTTCAGAAGTCCGAGCCGGAGATGCTCAAGACCAAGAATTTCGGGCGCAAGTCGCTCAACGAGATCAAAGAGATTCTAGGCACGATGGGCCTCCATCTCGGAATGAAGTTTGACGAGCAGGGGCGTCTGCTCGAAGACAGCGGGGTCTGAGCCTCGGCGGGCCGTTGTCACCGGGATACGCCGAACGTTTAGGGAGATGATTTA
>DASTET010000687.1:0-3190 GCA_035709445.1 Blastocatellia bacterium
TGCTTGTAATGACCGCTTATGACATTGTTATCTCGGATCTTGATCCAGGTTATGTGACGAAGCAGGTAGGGCGAGAGCTGAGCTGCCTGGTCGAGATCTTCATCTACCCCCCTGTGCTGGCTGATTATGCTTTGCAGTTCCGAGTCGCCCGCGTTTTCAAGCAGCGACAACAGCTCCGCCTGCTCGGCGGTCGGGGTCCCCGGCAGAATCGGAGCGGCCACCCATATGCCTGGAGCGATGATTTCGGGCTTCTGCAATCCGTCGACGGTCGGGCCATAGCTTGACCGGTACATATCATCATCGGCGGTGTCAAAAGTATTCTTGTCATCAAGCCCGCCGACCGTGATGACTGACGGGGCTGAAGCCGGAGGATAGACAGGGTGACCCTCCTCGTGGCCGGCATTGCCGGATGCGGCGACAACGACTATTCCGGCGCGTGCAGCTTCGCCAGCAGCCTGCGATAGGGAATCGAAGAGGAAGCTGTCTTCGTGGTCGCCGCCAGCCGATATATTCACTATGCGGATATTATATTTTTTTCTGTTTCGAATGACCCAGCGCAGCCCGGTCTCTATGTCCTCGTGCCGTATCCGCGAAGCTTGTCCGATCTTGATCAATACCAGGTTCGCTTCCGAGGCGATGCCTCGATAAAGGCCCCCCGACAACGTTCCGTTCCCGGCGGCTACAACCGAAGTCATCATTCCGTGCCAGGACGACACGTCGGGTTTATACAGGTCGTCTGCGCGGGTGCGGCCCACAAGATTCACATATTTCAGTATTCGATTGTTCGGGCGGGTCAGGTCCGGGTGAGCGTAAAATCCGGAATCGAGGAATGCGATTGTTACTCCTCTGCCTCGAAGCTCGTCCGGGGCGTCCAGCCTGAACGGCGTCGGCAGAATCTTGAGGTCTTGCTCGGCATAATTAGGAAATGCTGCTACCATCTGGTCATGGACGCGAGCATATCGGGAGAGGCAATCTAAACATATCTCTTTGTCCGGCTCCCATCCATTTGAATTGACGGTCAGCAATGCCTTGATCGAATCATCGATCCTGCTGCCCGGAACAAGCTCCCCGTTCGCAAACTCGCGCAGACATATATTGCAGTGTATGGCCTTCACCTCCTTCAGATTTACTTCCTGAGGGCGCGCCCTTCGGCGCAGTGCGCTATTTTAGCCTCGCAATCGCTTACCCGCAACGACACAGAACTCGGCTCACAACTTTCTTGCGATCAGGCTGGCGACCGAGCGAGGCTTCGTCTCCTGCCCTATGGTCGCTTCCCGGTACTTGATCAAGTGAAGTCCCGCGAACATCTCTATTAGCTCGCCGCTTGAGAGAAGAAAATCGGGGTTAAAATCCGGCCGCCACTTTAAGTTGTACTGCGTAAGAGTCTCAAATATCAGGAGCCCTCCCGGCTTCAGTCCCCGAATAATCGACCCCGCGAGGCCGCGCTGCAGATAATTGAAGTTTATGATCACGTCAAACATGCTTTGAGGGATGGCGAAGTTTTCCAGATCGACAGCGGCTGCCTGTACCAGGCATCCCTCTTCGTCAGCCAGACTCAGGCACTTCTTGAGCGCGAGGATTGAAAAGTCGAGCGCAAACACTTCGAGGCCGGTCTGTGCTAGAAAGACAGCATTCTGCCCTTCGCCGGATGCTATATCGAGGGCCGTACCCGACCTCGGCAGAAGCCCCCGGTTTGAGTAGAGGTCTTCGGCCGGCCTCAATCCATGAATGTAATCAGCAGTGTCGTATCGGCTCTCCCATTTGTCTTTCTCTTTCATGACCATTTTAGCCCCGTGCTATTATGAAAACGTGGATTATAGGAATCGTGCATATGAGCGACAATAGGGAACTGGCATACAGGTATGATCTTTTTATCTCGCCGGACTGGCGAGAACGTTTTGATTCGATTCTCGAAGAGAATATCGAAGTTCCGGGCAAAGGAGACATACTTGAGGTTAACTGCGGCACGGGGGCTTATGCAATTGAGCTGGCCGAGCGAATGAAGGGAAAGGGCCAGGTGCTCGGCGTCGACTCAAGCCCGGAGCGAATAGAGATCGCCCGCGCCAAGGCGATGGTTAAAAAAGTCTCAGACGTGAAGTTTCAAGAGGCTGATGCCGGGTCTCTTGCCTTTGACAGTAATAGGTTTGATCTGGTGATCGGCGACGCTTCGTTGACGCCCGCAAATCAGATCGAGAGGGTTAGCTCAGAGCTACTACGTGTCACGAGGCCGGGTGGCCGCGTGATCCTGAAGCTGATTACTCGCGGGAGTTTTGACGAATTCTTTTCCATCTACTGGGAGGCGCTCAACGCGCTTGGGCTTGTCGAAGATGTCTGGCCAGAGCTAGAAAGGATGATAAACGAGCGGGCCACGATCTCGGATGTGAACTCCATGATGGAAAGTCTCGGTCTGCGGGAGGTCGAGGTATTCTCAAACAAAGAGGAGTTCTTTTTTGAAACCGGGAGCGACTTTATCACCAATCCTCTTATCGAGGACATGTTTCTCGGAAAGTGGCTTTCGATAGTTCCCGACGAGCGCCACAACGAGGTCCGGAACCTTATAATCTCGCTCATCGAAACCGAGCGTCATGACGCGCCTTTCGATATCTCTATAAAGGCCACGTTAGTCACGGGCTTAAAGTAGCTCAGCCGCTGATTGCCGCCCCCAGATTCATGGCCCAGAGCAGATAACATATCTGCGCTACGACGGCGAGCGACCCGATCACGACGCCTGCCGTGGCCGATCCTTGCCCTTCTTCGATATGGCATTCTCTCAGGACCCGGCGCGAGAGCGCCCCGAATGCCACAGCGACAATGGCAAAGATGAAGCCTATCAAGGGTATAAACCCGGCGAGGCCGAGGACCACGGAATTGTTCGCGCGTTCCTGGGCAGTTTCGAGCCTCGCATACTCCGAAGCCTGTTTTTTGATCTGATCGCGTTGCCTTGAGCGGGGGTCAAATGCGGCAATGGACCCCTCTGAAAAAACCGTGCCGATCTGCACACCGCAGTGCGGGCAATTTGCGAGTCCTAGATCAAGCCCCATTCCACACTCAGGGCATACTTTGTGAAGTGTTGTCATAAACTCCTTAAACTGGGGGCTTGAAAATAAGAGGCTTTCTCACTGTCTTTTAGCATAAGAGCGAGACGCGATCAAGAATTAGCTCTATATAAAGATGGCTTCAAATAAAGCCG
>DASTET010000688.1:0-3134 GCA_035709445.1 Blastocatellia bacterium
GGGGCTGTTACGAGGCTGCCGCTTACGGCGGCGGGCGTCAGCACAAAAATAGACATAGAGGGTCGCCCCATCCCTGTCAGCGAAAGGCAGGAGGTGGAATTCAGGCGGGCCAGCAAAGACTATTTCCGCACGCTCGGCATACCGGTCCTGAAAGGCCGTTCTTTCAACGAGCAGGATAGGCCCGGTTCAGGCAGTGTAGTGATAATCAACGAGACGGCCGCGCGCCTCTTCTGGCCCGACGAAGACCCGGTCGGCAAGCGGATCAAGGCGACGCCGAACCCTGATGCGCCGTGGTCCAGGATCATCGGCGTCGTGGGCGATGTAAGGCACTTCGGGCTGGACACGGAGCCTCGGCCTGAGCTTTACATCTCTTTCGACCAGGCCCCGCCTAACGGTCCTTTTGTGGTTATACGGACCTCTTCCGATCCCCTTAGCGTTGTCGGCGCGGTGCGAGCGCAGATACAGTCGATGAATAAGGACCAGCCGCTCGGCTCTATACAGACGATGAGCCAGATACTCGATGCTTCGGTCGCCGCGCGCAGGTTCAATATGCTCCTGCTGGGACTTTTTGCCGGGCTGGCTCTATTGCTGGCGGCGGTCGGCATTTACGGCGTCATCTCGTATTCGGTCACGCAGCGTACGCAGGAGATCGGGCTTCGCATTGCGCTCGGAGCGACACCATTCAATGTGCTGAAGCTGATCCTGGCTCAGGGGTTGAGACTGGTCGGGACGGGAGTGGCAATCGGGATAGCTGCCGCTCTTGTGATCACTCGCATTATGTCGAGCCTTCTATTCGGGGTCAGCGCGACCGACCCGGTGACCTTTCTTGCGATCTCGCTTCTTCTGATTGCTGTGGCAATGCTTGCCAGTTACGTCCCTGCGCGACGCGCGATGAAGCTCGACCCGATAATCGCATTGCGGTATGAATGAGCTTTTACTTGCTGCCTGTCGCCGCCTGAGATCGTTACGGCTGAAGCTTCTTCAGATTGCTTGCCGCGTTCTTGTTCTTCGGGTCAAGCTCAAGCGACTTCTTATAATTCTGGATCGCAAGCTCTTTGTCTCCTGCCGTCATATAGGCTTCGCCCAGGCTGTCATAAACGTTCGATGACCGGGGATACAGCTCGACATTCAGCTTGAAGACGGCGATTGCCTCGGCCAATCGCTTCTCCTGCAACAGGAAGTATCCGAGCCCGTTGAGCCGGTTCTCTTCGACGGTGACATTGGCCGGCTTCTCTTTTTTTATCTTTCGGTAAGCCTCTATCGCTTCATCTATCTTGCCCGCCATCAACAGCTCATAGGGAATAAGCGTATCTTCAGAGATCCTGGGGGCCGTCGATTCGCGCCCGTCAAATCGTATCTTGATCGAGTCGACCTTTCCGGCCGCGTTTCTCACAAAACTGTACTGGACGTTCGCGTCGTTTCTTATAAAGCTGCCGTCCGAGATAGCGAATAATTTCACCTTTGGCCCCTGGGTCGGCTCTCCGAAGAGCAGGTCTTTTTCCCTTGTGACGGTGAGGACCCTGTCGGGGTTTACCTGGAAACGGCCAGCATAAGCATCAAGCGTGGCCGAATCGACCGAGACCGTTTCTATTGCGGGCGGCAGATAATCTTCCCACTGATACTGGTTCGCTACGGCCCTTAGAATCTCGCTCATGATCTGCCCGTTATCGGAGTTGACCATGACGACGGCCCCATAGCCCTTCTCTTTATGCACGAGAAGCTGCGCCCTGAACCCCTCGTCCGCCCCTCCGTGCCCGAAGTAGATGGCGTTGCCCTTCTTCTCTATGAAGAAGCCGAGCCCGGTCGGCCCGTCGATAAAAGGCGTGACCATTCTTTCGGTCATCGCCTTTGAAAGGACCTTGTTCGACTTGCCCGCGAGCGAAAGCTGAACCTCTATCGCGAACTTCGCAAGGTCCGTAGGCGTCGTCCAGAGACCGGCCGCAGCCATCTCCGGATAGATATGAATCTTCCCCTTTACAGGGTTGCCGTCTCCCCTGTGACCCGAAGCCGCCTGTCTTCTTACGTCATCAGGCAAGGGCTGGCTGTAGGTGCTTTGAGTCATACCAAGCGGTTTTAGCACGGTATCGTTTGCGATCTGCGGATAAGGCTTCTTCTCGATATCCATAATGGCGAGTTGAGCGATGGTCGAGCCGCCGCCCGAATATCTGAACCTCGTCCCCGGCTCCATATTGACCCGGACCGGGGCGGTATTGGCAGGCTCAGCGCCATCGAGTACCTGCGAGAGCGTCGGCAGCTTCTCTCCGACGGCGTAGCCGGGAAACCCGTGAACGGTGAGCCCCCCGGTGTGGCTCAGCAGATGGGCGAGGGTGACTTTGCGCTTTGCTGTAAACTCGTTATCGGGCAGCTTCCATGAAGTCAGCTTATTATTGATGTCCTCATCGAGCGCGAGCTTGCCCTGCTCGACTTTCTTGAGCGCGACCATCGCCGCCACGGGCTTGCTTATCGAGCCCGCCTGAAAGAGCGTTTCGGTCGTCACCGCTTCTCTTGTCTCGATATCCTTGACGCCGTAAGCCTTCGCCCATTCGACCTTGAAATCCTTTATGACGGCTATGCTGACACCGGGGACTTTATAATGCTTCATCCTCTCGTGAATCGACCAGGCAGGCTCCCCTTTGATTATCACGAAGGGGAGCAAGCCCCTCTCGACGCGCTCGATGGCAGAGGGCGCGGGAGACTGTCCGAGCGACAGGTTTGAAAAGACTAGGGCGATTACAAGCGCTCTGATCGCTGACGATTTCATGATGTCCTCCTTGTGACAGGCGAAGAAGTCTACCACAGGCGGCAGCGTCAGAGAACACGCTTCCGCGCCATAAAAGGTTGCTCAAGAAGACCGGGGGTCATAGACCCGGTTTACGCCTGGCCGGGGGCGGCTTTTCTTGCCGACGAGACCATCACCTTATCTATCCGGCGGCCATCCATGTCGAGCACCTCGAACCGATACCGATCCCACTCAAAATAATCACCGGCGACGGGGACCCGACCTAGCACAGCCATGACGAGTCCACCCACGGTTTGATAATACCCCTCGCCCACGTCCGGCAACTCCTCGATCACAAAGAGATCTTTGAAGTCGTCAATCTGGAACATACCATCCAGCAACCACGAGCCATCCT
>DASTET010000689.1:0-2310 GCA_035709445.1 Blastocatellia bacterium
CTCGGTCAGGCCGTCGCTGAAGTACTCGTTTGCCGGGTCAGCTGACAGATTTTTGAGCGGGAGCACCGCAAGCGAGCGCAGCGGTGGCGGCTGCGGCTGCGCGGTACGGCTGCTGTTCCAGACCATCACTCCCGCAGCCAGGATGATAATAACAACCGCAGCCGCCAGCATCGCGGCCCGGCTGACACGCCTCGTTGTCCGGGCAGGACCAGGAAGTGACGCCTGCTTCTCGGCAGCCGCGCCGCTCCCCTCTTCCTCAATGATGACCCTGACTTCTCGCGTCCGGTCAATCTCAACTATCGCCGCCTGCGCGGGAGCAATGTATTCCTCAAGCGGCCCTATGTAGCGATACCCTTCCGCCCAGCGCGTCTCTATAAAGCGAGGGCTGTCTGAACGGTCATCAAGCGCCTTGCGAATCGCACCTACACACTTTGATAAGGTTACATAATAGACATCCTTCCCGTCCCAAAAACGGTCAAGCAGGTCGTACCGGCTCACTACCCGGTCGCGATTCTCTATAAGATAGAGCAATACCTGAAACGGCCGGTTAGCCAGATGGACCGGCTCCCCCGTTCGCGTAAGCAACCGTTTGTCCGGCTCAAGCTCGTATTCGCCTAATATGTATCTCTTGTTAGCCTGTACTGCCATAACAAATTAACAAGCAGGTAAAGAGTTTTCCTGAATTTTTCACTCTTTTTTCAAGACTTGATACTAAACAATCGAGTAAAAAGTCCTGGCCGTATGAAATGATGCTACGGTAAAAAAACTGGCCCGGATTATACCTCCGATGCTTAATAAAAGGAAGATCGAGATCATAGCTTTGGAGCGGGAGCGAATAGTGAGGCGGTCGGTTACTTTGACTTGTCCGGTTTGTAATAGAAATAGCGAATTGCTTACGACTCGCCAGACCGGCGCGCTGTTACAGGTAAGGGCCGAGAGCATCTACCGCTGGCTGGCACAGGGCAAGATCCACAGCGTAAGGACCCCGGGCGGTCAGCACCGCGTGTGCAGAAGATCGCTCTTTCTGCCCGATTAAGCGCCAGGTCAACCTCAAGAAGCCGATGTATTTGATCATCTTTCGAGAAGTGGGAGAAGAGTATGTACAGACGAAAGCGAGCCCCCTCATGCCAGAACATTCTTATACTCATACTATGTGCGGGGATGTGCCTCCTTGCCGCCTCGGCCCATACGTCAACGCCTCCGCCTGCCGCGCTTCAGTGTAGCTACTGTATCTATCCCACCGGCAGATCATACTCATCCGATATAGCGATAGGCAGCGTAGCTGTGACGGCGCCCGACGGCTGCGACTGGACGGCCACGAGCAATGACGGCTTTATAGCAGTTACTTCCGGGGCTACGGGGACGGGCAGGGGCGTAGTCACGTACTCGGTCGCATCGAACGCCGGGAATGCCGCCCGCACGGGAACGATTACGATAGCGGGCCAGACATTTACCGTCACACAGGAGCGGGCCTGCGCGCCGCGACCTGCCGGCCTCGCCGGATGGTGGCCCGCTGAACGCAACCCGAACGATCTCTTAGGCGCAAATCACGGCTCGCTTCAAGGCGGCGTAACATTCTCGCCGGGCAAGGTCGGCTCGGCATTCAGCTTCGACGGGGTAAATGATGCTTTTCAGACTCCGCCGACCGCTATCTTGAATTCATTGCCTTTGACCATAGAAGCCTGGGTCAATCCTTCGGTGAGGGATGACGGAACGGACTTTCCCGCCAACGTCGCGAGCAACGACCGGCCCGGATTTGGAGGCCACGGCTTTGGCGTGAATGTCTTCACCTCCGGCTCTCAGATGAAAGTAGAGTACCAGCAAGGTGAGAGGGTCGTGCCGGGCGTCTTGTTCACTGCCGGGCAGTGGTATCACGTCGCGGTCGTCTATACGACCGGCAACCTGAAAGTCTATGTCGACGGCCAGCAGGTAGACGACTTCAGCTACGGTCAAGGCGCGCTCGACGGAGACAACATCATCCGAATAGGCTTTCACAACAACGACGCGGGGACGGGGTCGAGAAGGTTTTTCAAGGGCTTAATCGATGAGGCGTCTGTTTATAGCCGCGCGCTCTCGGCTTCAGAGGTCCAAAACATCTTTGATGCAGACAGCGCGGGCAAGTGCAGGGAGATAGACTTCGTCGATGTCTTGCCGTCACACCCGTTCTACACGCACATCCGCAGGCTCTCGGCGCTCGGTATCACGCTCGGCTGCACCACGACGAACTTCTGCCCTGATGACGTGGTCACTCGCCAGCAGATGGCCGCTTTTATCATCCGCGCGCTCGGCATTGTCAATCCGCCTCAGCCG
>DASTET010000690.1:0-8104 GCA_035709445.1 Blastocatellia bacterium
GAGTCGAGAGTCTAGCGAGTCCCGCCCTTGACGGTGCTGATTATTTTGCATTATCAGGTTCAAGCAATGTCTGTCTCGAAAGCGACTCGCTAGACTCGCGACTCGCCAGACTCGCCAGACTACTCGAAGAGTATGATCATCACGTGATACATGCAGACGAGCGAGTAAAGGATGACGACGAGGCGAATGCCGAATCGGGCCGTTCGCAGTTTTGAAAAACTGTAACAGACCATCAACCCGAATGCGGTGATGGTCATCTTCACCAGGAAAAAGAGAAGAGCGTGCTGCTGAATGAGCGAGTCCATGAGAGGGTTCCCCTCGGCTGCGACTCCTCGACTTATGTGCTGCATGGTCGCTACGGCATCGTAACCCGACATAACGATTGCGATGATTACATACATGAATAGCTTGCGGTCCTGGAACAACTCGCCGGTTCTGTACATAAGCTACCTCTTCTGCTCAATCGCTTAAACGCGCGACCGGGAATGGAGCTCCCGAAAAAAAATCGCACATGCCGATTATATTGTAAATAAGGCCGGTTCTCCAAAAGTAAGTCTAGCGAGTCAAAAACAGTCTAGCGAGTCTAGCGAGTCGCTTTAAAGACAGACATCGCTTTAATCAGATGTTGCAAAGTAATCGGCACCGTCAAGGGCGGGACGCGCCAGACTCGCTAGACTGTTTTTGACTCGCTAGACTATATTTGCGTTATGAATCAGGCCAGAAGAGTCAGCGCGCCACGCGGGCGTGAAATAAGCTGTAAGGGCTGGCATCAGGAGGCAGCGCTTCGGATGCTAATGAACAATCTCGACCCCGAGGTCGCCGAAAAGCCTGACGATCTGATCGTCTATGGAGGGACCGGGCGAGCGGCAAGGGATTGGCGGTCATTCGATGCGATAGTCGCTGCGCTACGCGAGCTTGAAAGCGATGAGACGCTTCTCGTCCAGTCAGGCAAGCCGGTCGGCGTCTTCCGCACGCACGAGTACGCGCCGCGAGTGCTTATCGCAAACGCGAACCTCGTGGGGCACTGGTCGAACTGGGACGAGTTTCATCGGCTGGAACGTCTGGGTCTGACGATGTACGGCCAGATGACCGCAGGCTCGTGGATATACATAGGCAGTCAGGGTATCGTGCAGGGGACATTCGAGACGTTCGCAGCCGCAGCGAGCAAGCATTTTGGCGGCTCGCTCGAAGGCAAGCTCGTCGTGTCGGGCGGGATGGGCGGGATGGGAGGAGCGCAGCCGCTCGCCGCTACGATGAACGGCGCGTGCTTTCTCGGCGTAGAGGTCGACCCGGCAAGAGTTGAGAAGAGACTTAAGACCGGCTATTGCGACCGGCAGGCGAGCGAACTCGACGAGGCGCTTCGCATTATCGAAGATGCGCGCGCAAAGGGCGAAGCCGTATCGGTCGCGTTGATAGGCAACTGCGCCGATGTGATTCCTGAGTTAGCGCGTCGCGGCATAGTGCCAGACCTGCTCACCGATCAGACGAGCGCGCATGATGCGCTGAACGGTTACGTGCCGAACGGTATGAGCCTTGATGAAGCTCTCGAACTGCGCCGCGCAAGTCCCGATGATTACACCCGGCGCTCGATGGAGGCAATGGCCACGCATGTTCGGGCGATGCTCGATCTCAAGCGATTGGGCGCGGTGACTTTCGACTACGGGAACAACATCCGCGCGCAGGCCCGGCTTGCGGGCGTCGAAGATGCATTCGAGATACCGGGGTTTGTGCCCGAATACATACGGCCACTCTTTTGCCAGGGGCGCGGTCCGTTTCGCTGGGTCGCGCTTTCGGGCAACCCGCAGGACATAAGAAAGACCGACGAGCTTGCGCTCGAGCTTTTTCCTGACGATCAGGTGCTATCGCGCTGGCTTCGACTCGCCCGCGAGCGGGTGCAGTTTCAGGGGTTGCCCGCGCGAATATGCTGGCTAGGTTACGGCGAGCGCGCGGAGTTCGGCGAAGCGATGAACGATTTTGTGCGCGCAGGGAAGCTCGAAGCCCCGATAGTCATAGGGCGCGATCACCTCGACACCGGCTCGGTCGCCTCTCCTTATCGAGAGACGGAAGCGATGCGCGACGGCTCGGACGCTATAGCCGACTGGCCGCTTCTCAACGCTATGCTCAACACCGCTTCGGGCGCGTCGTGGGTATCGATTCATAACGGCGGCGGTGTCGGGATAGGCTATTCGCTGCACGCGGGGCAGGTGACCGTGGCCGACGGGACCGAAGGAGGGGCGGCGCGCCTCCAGCGCGTTCTCACAAATGACCCCGGCATAGGCATAGCCCGTCACGTCGACGCGGGATATGATGAGGCTCGCGAGACGGCTGAAGAGAAAGGCGTCAAGATTCCTATGTTGAAGAAGTGAGGGGCTGCAAAACGCGGATTCTCTTACTTATCAGTGGCTGCTTTGATGATCGGCCTTTTTGCGGTATGCGCGGATGAAGAAGGTCTTGTCGCCTATCTGAATATCGGGTCTCTTATCGGGGCCCAGTACGGCGCACTGCTCGAAGTTCTCCTCGATCCAACCCATCAGCGTCTTACAATAATCTCTGCCGAAGACTGCCGGGCCGAACTCAGGCGTCGCGCGGTTTGTTATAAGCACTAGCCTTGTGTTCGTAGCCATGAGGCGCTCGATAGCGCGGCGCTCGCCCTCCGGATCGAGAATGCCGGGTATGGTGATCTCGTCGCGGAGCGGGTTCGGGCGGTCTGTGAAGAAGTTCAGCGAAGTGCCTTCCGGCATGACGGCTATCGGCTCGCCGGGTGCGGTCTCGCGGTTGATGAATGAGATCGCTTCGTTGACCGATTCGCCTACGTCAGGAAGGGCGAGCATTGTGCCCCGTGGCGTCGTTATAGGGAATGTATATGACGAGCGGAAGCGATATGACATCACCCCCATCGTAATTACTACCCATATGAAGATGAGTCCGAGTGAAAGCCTCCTGGCCATCCTGCGGGAATCCGAGTCGCGCAACAGCTTCACAAAGGGTTCGGCCCAGCAATAGGTGAAGATTATGACGGAGGCGGGCAGCAGGTAAGAGCTGTAGGCGCCGCCGCTGCGCACTCTGAGCAACACCCGCGCGAGGCTCGCAAGCGCATATATCGATATGATGATCAGCGCCACCGTTTGCGGGCTCGGATAGCCTCTCTTCGATATCTGTTTCTGGTAATGTATGAACCCGCCGATAAGGATTGCGATCAGAATGAGAGGCATGGCCAGATAAGGGCCTTTCTCCCACTGCATGTGCCCGCCGAGCGGCGCTACAAAAAACAGCAGCAGCGACCCGGCCAGTATAATCCACAGGTGAGAGTATCTTATCCTGCCCGCGTCGCTGACCCTTGCTTCGGCGAGAGCGATCTGAAGCTCCGGGCTCTTCTTCTTGCGATGGGTGAGCAACATCGCCAACGAGGCTATGACAGCCGCAAGACCGCCCAGGCGCAGCAACGCGCCTATCATGTTGGCAATAGATTCGAGCGGCTGGTCGAACCCTGATATACGCCTGTTGTAATAGACCAGCTCTTCCGGCAGGTTCTTCAGGAAAAGATAGCTGTCGCGCGAGAGAGTATCGAAGCCTACCTGCGCGCCTATTAACGAGTAGGTCGATATGACGAGCAGCAGGAAAGGCGTCAGAAATAGCGCGGCCATACAGGCGGCGCGCTTCATATTGGGATAGAACCCGACCGCCGCCGCCGCTATCCCGCCGATAACCGCAGCCAGCCCCATCTCCGTCTTCGCAAGCACGGTAAGCCCCGAGGCAATGCCTGCGAAGATGATGAGCAGGCAGACTCGCACCGATGAGATATGAGGGTTGCTGCTGCCGCGCATCGCAATCGATACTTGCGCGAACCTCACAGAGAGGGTGAGGGCCGCAAGCCCGAATGCGCAGCCATGAAGCGCGGAGTAAGAGTAGGGAAAGAAGAAATTGCCAGCCTGCTTGAAGGCGCAAAGCCACATCACGCTCAACGTGGCTGCCGTCGCCCCGACCCGGTCAAGCAGTTGGCGCGACAGCCAGAAGACAAGGGCGATTATTATGATCGCCGTGATTATCCCGTCGGCGTATAGCACATCGAGCGAGGGGCCGAACACCTGAAAAAGCAGCGCGTTGATGTAGGGCGAGAGCGGACCGTAGATGTGGCGCACATCGGAGTAGAGCATCTCGCCCTGGGCGAGGCGGAGCGGCTGATTCATCTCGCGTCCGCAGTCCACGAGCGGGTTGCCCCAGCGTTCCCACGAGACGGCCAGGCCAAACACAAAAAAAACGGCGATGAGGACGATCCAACGCAGATCGCGCCTGTTAATCTGAGTGGCCACGATGAAGCGCGATTATAGGCGATGCGGCGTGGAAATGCCAAACATTAAATTTCAGGGCTTATCTCAGCGGTTCTGAGGTGAAGTATTGCCAGGCCGATCGAACAGCTCGGTCGTCTTCTCGGTCACGCTGCGAGCCGGCCTTCGCTCGAAGTCCTGTTGCATGTCTATGTACTGCTGCTGAGGCGGGAGCCAGTTCTGCTGAGGCTGAAATGTCTTCTCGGTTTTTGGAAGGAAGCGCGAATATATCAGGAGCCCGATACCTATCATAAAGACCAGCCCGCCTATCCCGGCGAGGCTGGCGACGAACCCGCCCAGGTCGCCATCGAGGTTGCTGAGCGCGCCTCCGAGTATGCCGATAAATGCCGCGAGCACTATGCCTCCCCACAGCGTCAGGAACCCGAGCCGCGTCGTCTTACTGCGATCGCCCAGGTCGAACAGTGTCCCCTTCGGCGCGGGCTCGCCCTGTGGCATAACCGGAAGCTGGCCGCTCATCACCTGCGATATCAGGTCGAGGTTCATTCCGCAGGCCCGGCAGAACTTTCTGTTCCCCGTAGCCTCTGTTCCGCAATTTGGACAAAACATATGCCGATCCTTTCGACGCCTCTCTGATTACGGAGGCTGCGCTCGCCGGGTTTCAATCGTTTTCTTGAGCTTCCATCGCTTCCTGCTACCCCGTCGCCATAATAGCAGATATGCGAGATGCGAATGAAACTTACAACCGCGCCCGCCACTGGCCGCCTCGCTTAACCAATTCCCGTTCGATTGCTATACTCAGGAATAATCATGCGTAGCGAATCGACCGAACGGAATACTTGAGAAACTTTTCGACAGGACAGATTGAAATGGCAAAGCTCGACACGGAAAACTCAAACGCTCTTTTCGAACGCGCTCAAAAAGTGATTCCCGGGGGAGTCAACAGCCCGGTCCGCGCCTTTCGCGCCGTGGGCCGCAGCCCGCTCTTCATAGCCGAAGCCGCCGGATCGAATATAGCCGACGCCGACGGAAATACCTATACCGATTATGTCGGCTCGTGGGGGCCTATGATACTCGGCCATGCTTATCCGGGAGTGGTTGCCGCTATAAAGGAAGCCGCCGCGCGGGGGACAAGCTACGGCGCGCCGACCGAGTTAGAGATAGAGCTTGCCGAGGAGATCATCGCCGCGTACCCGTCCATCGAGAAGGTCCGGATGACGAGCTCCGGCACCGAGGCGACGATGAGCGCGATAAGGCTTGCGCGAGGCTTTACGGGCCGCGACCGCATAATCAAATTCGAGGGGTGTTATCACGGCCACTCAGACAGTCTTCTTGTCAAAGCCGGTTCGGGCCTCGCCACATTCGCAACGCCCGACAGCGCGGGCGTGCCAGCCGACTTCGCGCGCAACACGATAGTTCTCCCCTATAATGACCAGGACGCGGTTCGCAAGACCCTGGACGAGCAGGGAAGCGAGATCGCCTGCGTTATAGTCGAGCCGATAGCGGGCAACATGGGGTGCGTCCCTCCGCGCGCGGGCTACCTCGAAGCGTTGCGCGAGGCGACCGGGCGAGCGGGGGCGTTGCTGATCTTCGACGAGGTGATAACCGGTTTTCGCGTGGCCTATGGCGGCGCGCAGCAGCTTTACGGCATAAAGCCGGACCTGACCTGTCTCGGCAAAATCATAGGGGGAGGGCTTCCGGCAGGCGCGTTCGGTGGCCGCGCCGATGTTATGGACCGGGTAGCGCCGCTCGGCGCGGTCTATCAGGCGGGCACGCTTTCGGGCAATCCGCTTGCCGTATCCGCCGGGCTCGCCATGCTGAAACATCTGAAAGAGAAAGACCCTTATGACGAGCTTGAGCGGTTGAGCAGCCGGCTTGAAAAAGGGCTCCGCGACGCGGCGGGAGAAGCGGGCATTCAGACGACGATAAACCGCGCCGGCTCGATGATGACCACCTTCTTTACTGAAGGCCCGGTTATGGATTGGGAGAGCGCGAAACGGTCCGATACCGGGATGTACGCGCGTTTCTTTCAGGCGATGCTCGAAGAAGGTATCTATCTGGCCCCTTCGCAGTTCGAATGCGCTTTTGTCAGCACCTCTCACATCGACGAGGTGATAGATGGAACTATCGAGGCCGCTCATTCAGCCTTCCGCCGACTCGCTTGATGACGGCTGAAGCCGGTTGCGAAAGCGGTCTCGCAGATTTCTACAGCAGATTATATTTCTCGCTGTAGTGGCGACCTGTCTCTTCAATCAATAGAATCGAGCGCGATCCTCTCAAGCATCATCGCAGCGGCTTCGACCGGCTTTGCGCACACGCCCTCATGCTGCGCGTCGTAGTAGTAGAAGGATAACTCTCTGTCGTCCTTGATCCATTCAAGAAAGTCTCGCGCGTCAATATCTCCGAGCGCAGACCGCGCGGCGGGCGTAATGATACTGTCTTGAATCTGCTCGCGAGTCGCCCCCGCGCGCGCCGCGTCCCGACACTCCTGTGTCAACCGGTTTATGATCTCCGCGTACATAGAAAGAGGGTCTTTCTTATCCTGTCTCTTTGCCCGTAGTGTCTGAGTTATCGAGGTGCCTTGTTGTGGTCTCGGTGACGCTCGGCGGAGGAATGACGGGCGCAGTATTGTGCGGTCTGATCTCATTCGTGCGCGAGGGAGGATCGAGGCTCTCTGTTCCCGCATGCGGGATGGCCTGCATCTGTTTCGAGCCGACGATCTCGGCGATCCCCCTCCCGAACATAAAGAAGCCGGGTATGAGCAGAAAGATGCCCCACCATTGCCGCGTGAGCCATAACAGGAGGGCCGCTATCATAAATCCCACACCGATGAAGGCTTTTGTTATTCCCTCGGTCAGGCTTATCGCTGCCTGGGGGGAATGTCTTTGACGTCTTCTCGATGGCTCGGATGGAAGGCTCCCCGTAAGCGCCTGGGGCACAAGGCTCAGGTTCGCGCCGCACGAGCGGCAGAACCTCGTCCCTTCGTTGTTCTGGGTCCCACATTTAGGGCAATACATTCTCTCCTCCGAATTGAAACCACAGATGAACACAGATAAACACAGATAAAAAATATCTGTGTTTATCTGCGGCCCGTTATTCCGGCGCGATAAAGATTATCTCGACCCGCCGGTTGGCGGCCCTTGCCGCAATAGTCCTGCCCTTGGACGCGGGCACGCCTGCTCCGCGCGATTCAACCTTAAAGTTTGCGCGCGGCACGCCGTAGGCGGCGATGTAGTCGGCTACAGCTTGCGCGCGGCCCATCGCAAAGCTGTCTGCCGAGGAGCGAGCATCCGAATGGCCCTCTATTGTGAATGGCACATCCGGGTAAGCGGCCAGCGTCTGCCCAAGCGAGTCCATCTTTGCTTTCACCTTCAATGCAAGCGATGTTTGATTTGTAAGAAAGAAGCTGTCGGGCAGGACGGCGACGAACCCGCCTTCGGCAGGTTTGACGGTCAGTATGCGGGCAAGCGCAGCTTGCAGATCGGCGAATGACCGTCGCCTCATCTCCGCCTCGCGGCGGTCGCGCTCGGCTCGCTCCATGGCCTCCACCCGCGAGCTTGTCTCGACCAGTTTTGTGTTTGCCGAAGAGTACTGGGCTTGAAGGCTTGCGACCTGATTCTTCGCCTCCGCAAGCTCGCGCGACACGCGGTCCAGATCATCGCGCAGCCTGTTGTTTTCCGACTTGAGCGAGCGGTTCTCCGCGCGAGCATCAGCCGATTCTCTGAGCGAGCGGGCGAGCTGCTCTTCCGCGTTCTTACGCGCGATCTCCGACGCCTGAAGCCGTGTCTCGGTCTCTGAGAGGCGCGTGTTCAGGTCGGAGG
>DASTET010000691.1:0-2956 GCA_035709445.1 Blastocatellia bacterium
GCGGGTGCCCGAAGGCGAGTTCAGCACGATCGTGGTGAAGCTCAGTCCCACGGGACAGACCTCACCCGAATTCCGCTATAAACGCAAAAGACCAAAAGCCCAGTAAAACAGGGGGCAGGTGTCGGAGGTCGGGGGTCAGGGCTACAGTGTCAACAGCTCGTTGAATGCTGAATCATTAATCATCGAGATAGTGAATATCAGCGAACAGACCCTGACCCCCGACCCCTGACCTCTGACCCCTGCTATTGAAGCCCTTTTCGCGCGCCCTGGTTGGCCATTTCGGCCTGCTCGATTGCGGTGATGAGCGCGCGGTTTTCCGCTTCGTCCCTCATCTCCGGCGTGAGAGCGCGAAGAATTTGAAGATGTCTGTCGGTGGCATCTTTGATGACGGTGAGCGCGCGCGGGAGTTCGGAGCTCTTGGGGTTTCTTTCGTGCGCGTCTTCCAGCTTCGTTATCAGCTCTTCGATGGCGCGGGCATAATGCCTGAGCAGCTCGGCCCGGCTCAGCTTTGGAAGAGGGCCCCATTCGCGCAATTCTTCTTCGGCCTTCTTCTGCGCCTTCTTGTCTGTCGGGTCTATTCCGGTTTCGGTCAGGGCTGCGAGCCGCCGGTCCGCGATTTTCATAAATACTTTTGCTCGCTCGTCAGCCTTCTGCGCGCGGCGGACCTGATCGTCTTCCTCCTCGTTGAGGTAATCGCCCGGAATCTGCGCAGCTTTCCGCGCTCCGCCGGTGAGCCTCATAGAGAACGGAGGCGCGAAATTATCGGGCGGGTTGCTTTTGCTCGGTTTTGTGTTTGCGGGCTTCTTCTCTTCTTCATCCGGGACTTTAAGTATCTCGCCACCCGCGAATGCCGCGTTGAGCGCCTGGACGCGCGTTTGACGCGCATTTTTGATCGCCGCCTCGGCGAAGGCCACGCGCTCTAGGGGGAAGAGCCGCTCAATCGTCTCAAGCGTTCTTAACTGCTTGTAGAGTTTCTGCTCGAGCTTCTTCGACAGGCGGCGCTTTTTATCATCCTGCGAGAATGCCGTCTTAGCCGCTTCATCGATGGTCTTGTTGTAAATATCGAGCTCGCGCTCTGCGAGTGCGCTGTTCGAGGCGTTTATTGCGGCGAGCGCCGCATCGAGATGGATATCAGCGATTTTAAGATAGGCTTCGACCTTCTTCTGCGGGCTGCTGGCCTTTTTAAGCTCCTCCTTGTCCTGCGCCGAAAGCAGGACTTCAAGCGGAGTCGGGTCGACGGGGAGCGGCGGCGGCGGAAGCTGGTTACTCTGAGCGTTCGAGCCTGCCGCGAAAACAGACAGCAGACATACAAGCAACACGACTCTCTTTAATCGATCAAGCGCGCGATGAGAAACGCTTCTGTGCGCCTGCTTTTTCATCTCCCTTTCCCTTTAACCAGTGATTTGCATTTGCCGTCTTTGGCAAGCCTCTGAAGAAGGCTCAGTCTTATGTTGGCTTCTTCGACCTCGCTCCCCATAGCAGCCTTATCGGCCCTTCGTACGAACTCCTGATATGCGCGCATGGCCTGCTCGCAGTCTCCGATCTTATCAAGCGATATCGCGAGAAAAAAGTAACTTGCAGCCGTGTCGGGCCGCCGCTGAATTATCCATATGAACTCGCGGGCGGCCTGCGGATACTGCTTCAATTTAAAGAAGGCGGTCGCGAGGTTCGCGTGCGCGACATAGTTTTCAGGCTCGCTCGATACAGCAGTCTCAAGAACGGGGACCGCCTGCTCGTATTGCATCGAGCGGACCAGCGCCGCCCCCAACTGCACTCGCGCATTATTACGGGTGGCGTCCGCTTCTACTGAGCGGCGATAATAGCTCGCGGCAAGCTCAGGCTTGTCCTTAAAAAAAATATCGCCAGCCAGAGCGAGCAGATCGCTGTCCGTGGGCCGGGCCGATACGAGGCGCTCGATCTCTCTTTCGGCTTCTTCCGCTTGTCCGGTTGCAGCCATCAACCGAATCATCTCGGTGCGCACTGCCATATCGTCGGGCCGTTCTCTCAGGTGTGCGCGGTAAATCTGTATTGCCGCCTGAGGCTGCCCGGCGCGCGCGTGCATCTGGGCGAGCTTCAGAGCAAAGTCCGGCGTCGGCTGCGCGCGGTACGCTGCCGTGTAATCTTCAATGGCTTTCTGAATATCGTTGCGGGCCTCAAGCATGCGCCCGCGCCCCTCTCTCGCCGTCGCATTGTCTGGGTCCATCTCGATGGCGCGAGAGTAAGCGGAAAAAGCCTCGTCGGCTTTCCCGCTTCTTTCGAGCGCGACGCCAAACAGCGCGAAGGTGAGCGGGCTGGCTTCGCCCTGATCTATGGCCGCGCGCAGATGCTCGGCGGCGCGGGCAGGTTGATTGGATTTGATCAGCGCGCTCGCCAGGTATAATCGAACGCCCGAAAGCTTCGGGTCCAGCTCTACGGCGCGCGCAAGCTCGCGCTCAGCCTCTTCGGTCTTCCCCTGATCGAGCAGTACCTGTCCGAGCCCGCGATGCGCGCGGGCAAACCCGGACTGAAGCTCTATTACTTTGCGAAAATCCTTTTCGGCATCAGCAGCGCGTCCGAGCGCGGCAAGCGCAACCCCGCGCTGATAGTAAGCCTGGAAAAGTGACGGATCGATATTTATGGCGGTCGTATAAAACCTTATTGCCGATTGAAGGTCGCCGCGCTCCTGAGCGTTCTGGCCGTCTTCGAATGCCGAGGCCGCGCTTTGCTGGGAAACAGGCCCGCTGCGTCCTGCCTGCTTCGCAGCCAGCGTATTGACCGACAATAAAATGATGATCACGAGAAACCATCCGGAGAGACGCATTGCCGAAAAACCTCGACATCAATAATAGTCTAGCGAGTCTGGCGCGTCTAGCGAGTCTGGCGCGTCGCTTTAAGGACAGACAACGCATAAACCAGATGTCGCAAAGTAATCATTACCGTCACAAGCAGGACGCGCCAGACGCGCCAGACTCGCCTG
>DASTET010000692.1:0-2668 GCA_035709445.1 Blastocatellia bacterium
TAGATTTGAAGGACGCTTACACGAGCGGGCATTCAGAGCGCGTCGCAAAGTACTCCGAAGCGATTGCTCAGGAGATGGGCGTGACGGGCCGAGAGCTCGATTATACGCGGGTGGCCGGATACCTCCACGACATAGGGAAGATAGTCGTCGAGCGCGCGATCATAATCAACCCTCGCCCGCTCACCGAGCGCGAGTTCAAGGAATTGAACCGCCATGTCACGACCGGCTACGAGATACTGTCGCACATACGCCACCCGTGGGACGAGATAGCCTATATGACGAAGTGCCATCACGAGAAAGTAGACGGCACCGGTTACCCGCAGGGGCTAAGCGGCGACGAGATACCGCTCGGGTCGAAGATCGTAACGCTTGCCGACTCGTTCGACGCGATGATGACCGACCGCCCCTACCGCTCGCGTCTTCCGCTCGACCGGGCGCTTGCCGACATGCGAAGCCAGACCGGCAAGCAGTTTGCGCCGGAGGTCGTATCGGCATTCTGCCGACTGCTGCTCAGGGAGATCGAAGGCGGCTCGCGCAGGCGAGTGCTGCTCCCAATGATCGGGCTCGGATTCGACCGCGCGCCCATTATCGAGATGCTCAACTCGATGATCGCAGAGCTGGACGGCGCGATTTTAGAGTAACGTTATATCGGTCCTCTTGTGCGGCCTGACCCGGGGGCGCGGCTCGCCCGGCTTTTGAAATATAGCATCGCACGCGCGGCAGGGGTGGGCCTCTTTCTCCAAACCGGCTTCGGGAGCCCATTTCAAGGCCACCTCCGCTATCGCTCCGAGCACGGGGAGCAGCTCCAGCCCTTTCTCAGTCAACGAGTACTCGACCCTCGGCGGCGACTGGGGGTAAGACCTGCGCAAGACGACAGAGTTGCGTTCCAGCTTCTTGAGCCGCGCCGTGAGCGTCTTCGTGCTGAGCCCGGTAAAGGCCGCATGAAGCTCAAGCGCGCGGCGAGGGCCCGCGCTCAACTCGTGTATGATGGCCAGCATCCACTGATCGTCTATAAGTTTCAGCACATTCTCGATCCGGCAGGCTGAGCTTGATCCCATGACGGCCTCCTCGGCGCGATACTACCATGAACGGTCTAGCGAGTCGCGCGTCTGGCGAGTCTGGCGCGTCGCTTTAATGACAGGCATCGCTTGAATAAGATGTTGCAAAGTAATCAGCGCCGTCAGGGCGGGACGCGCCAGACGCGCTAGACTCGCTAGACGCGCCAGACTCTCTTATAATCAAAGGCCATGCGAATACTTGTTTGTGACGGGCTCGAAAGGACCGGGGTAGAGATACTTCGCGCCGCATCGGGCGTTACCGTAGATGAGCGGCCTTCGATAGGCGACGAAGAGATCAAAGAGATCATAAAGGATTACGAGGGCCTGATCGTTCGCAGCAAGACGAGGGTCACCTCGGATTTGATCGCGCGCGCGGCGCTGCTGCGGGTCGTGGGCCGCGCAGGGACCGGCGTAGACAACATAGATGTGGGCGCGGCCACTCGTCGCGGCGTAGTCGTCATGAATGCTGCGGCGGGAAATACCGTGACCACCGCCGAGCATACCCTTGCGATGATGATGTCGCTCGCGCGACAGATACCGCAGGCGGTCGCTTCGACAAAGGCGGGCCGCTGGGAAAAGAATCGCTTCCTCGGCGTAGAGCTTTTAGGCAAGACGCTCGGCATCATCGGGCTCGGCCGTATAGGCGCGGCGGTAGCCGAGCGCGCCCGCTCGTTCGGCATGGAGATCGCAGCTTATGACCCTTACTTCACACGCGAAGCAGCGCGCGAAGTCGGCATAGACATGGTCGCGCTCGACGACCTGTTAGCCCGCTCGGATTTCATAACGCTTCATACCCCGCTCACCGGGGACACGCGAGGGATTATAGACCGGGCGGCCATCGAAAAGATGAGGACGGGCGTCCGCATAATCAATTGCGCGCGCGGAGGGCTCATCGACGAGCATGCGCTCGCCGAAGCTATCAAGTCGGGCAGGGTGGCGGGCGCGGCCCTCGACGTGTTTGAGAAAGAACCGGTCGAGCCGGATAACCCGCTTCTCGGGCTCGAACAGGTGATCGTAACGCCTCACCTCGGGGCATCGACTCAGGAGGCGCAGCTCGGAGTCGCCACGATGATAGCCGAGCAGGTGCTCGATTATCTGAAGCAGGGGACGATACGGGGCGCGGTCAATATGCCTTCGGTCAGCGCGGAGCTTCTTGCTGCCATCGGCCCATACATAATGCTCGGCGAGAAGATCGGGCTGTTTCAGGGCCAGGTCTTCGGCCACGACCTGCGCGAAGTCAACATAGAGTATTCCGGCGAGGTCGCCGAGCACGATGTGAAGCCGATAACGCAGGCGGTGCTGGCCGGGCTTCTCGGCCCGGTCATCGAGAGGGTCAACATGGTCAACGCCGCGATTGTGGCCGAAGAGCGCGGCATCAAGGTGACTCAGTCGCTTTCGCGCCGCGCCCGCGATTTCGCAAGCATGGTCTCGGTCCGCGCCGTGACTTCGGAGCGCGAGAGCGAGGTAGCAGGCGCGTTGTTTGGCCGCCGCGATGCGCGCATAGTGCGCATAAACGGGTTCAACCTCGAAGCCATACCAAGAGGACACATGCTCTATCTCTTCAACCGCGACGTGCCCGGCGTGCTTGGCCGGATTGCGACGTTTATAGG
>DASTET010000693.1:0-5383 GCA_035709445.1 Blastocatellia bacterium
CAACTGCTCGAAGGCGACCGTCAGGGATACTTCATCCCGGCGGTCAGCATAAAAGACAAGCCCCGCTTTCCGTGGCGCGGGCTGCTGATCGATGTCGCCCGCCACTTTCAACCGGTGGAGGTGCTCAAACGCAACATCGACGGGATGGCCGCCGTCAAGCTGAACGTGCTCCACTGGCACCTCACCGAAGACCAGGGTTTCAGGATCGAATCGAAACGTTATCCCCGGCTTCATCAGATGGGATCGGACGGCCTCTACTACACGCAGGACCAGGTGCGCGAGATCATCGCTTATGCGCGCGACCGTGGCATTCGCGTCATGCCGGAATTCGATATGCCGGGCCACGCGACGAGCTGGCTTGTGGGACATCCCGAGCTTGGGAGCGCGCCGGGGCCTTACCAGATCGAGCGCAGGGCCGGAATATTCGAGCCCGCTTTCGACCCGACCCGCGAAGAGCTATATAAATTCCTCGAAGTCTTCTTCACCGAGATGGCTCAGCTCTTCCCCGACGAGTACATCCACATCGGAGGCGATGAGAACGAAGGCCACCAGTGGACGAAGAACCAGAAGATTCAGGACTTCATGAAGGCGAAGGGGATCAAGGACAATCACGCGCTTCAGGCCTACTTCAACCAGCGCGTGTCGAAGATTCTGCAAAAGCTCGGCAAGAAGATGATCGGCTGGGACGAGATACTCCACCCCGACCTGCCCAAAGGCACGGTCATACAATCGTGGCGCGGGCCTAAGTCGCTTGTCGAGGCGGCCCGCAAGGGGTACGCCGGCATACTTTCGAACGGGTACTATATAGACCTTATCTTCCCCACCTGGCAGCACTACAAAGTCGACCCGGTCATTGCCGACGCCAACCTCACCGAAGAGGAACTGTCCCGAATACTGGGCGGCGAAGCGACTATGTGGAGCGAGTGGGTCAGCCCCGAGACCATCGACTCGCGCATCTGGCCGCGCACGGCGGCAATCGCAGAGCGGTTCTGGTCGCCGCGCAATGTAACCGACGTCGATGACATGTACAGGAGGCTCGATTCGATAAGCATCCAGCTCGAAGAGCTTGGGCTCACGCACGAGAAGAACCTCGACATGATGCTGCGCCGGATGGCGCGGTCATACGAGACGGGACCGCTCAAGACGCTCGTGTCCGTAGTCGAGCCGGTCAAAGAGTACCGCCGCAACAGGGACCGGACGGCGACGATGCTCACGCCGCTCACGAGGCTCATAGATGCGGCGCGGCCCGACAGCAGAGCGGGCCGGCATTTCGCCGGCCTCGTAGATGGCCTGCTTTCGGATGCGCCTCACTTCCGCCGAAATCATGACCTGATCAAGCACATCCTCGCCGAATGGCGCGACGCGCGGCCCGCGCTCGACGCGATGATAGAGCGTGCTCCTATACTGCGCGAGGCCGAGCAGCTTCCTCGCGATCTTTCGGACATAGGTACTGCCGGTCTCGAAGCCCTTGCATATCTTGCTGCCGACGTGGCCCCGCACCAGGGGTGGCGAGAGGCGAAGATCGCAATGCTCGAACGGGCCGCTACACCCAAAGCCGAAGTCGAATTCGTGATAATCAGCCCGGTAAGAAAGCTTGTCGTCCTGGCGGCGGAGTTGCAGGGCCTCAAGAGCACGCCTCACTCGCAGTGGAAAGAGCGGGTGCTGACGCTAAGCTCGGAAAAAGCCGCTAAATAGAACCATAAAAAAATGGAGAGGGTTCGCAGAATCATCCTGTGAGCCCTGTCTAAATCTGCCGCTTCAAATTCTAAGGAGAAATGACATGAGGAGACTCGGAACGTTTGTTCTTTTAGGTCTATTGTGCGCCACTTACCCGACATCGCAGCGCGGTCTCACGTCGGCAGACCCCGCCCAACCGGCGGGGCCGGTCGCTTCAAGGTCGCTCTCTTCCTATGACGGTCAGGTCTATGAGCTGCTTTCGAAGATGACGCTTGAAGAGAAGATAGGGCAGATGACTCAGGCCGAGCAGGATGCTCTCAAAGATATAAATGATATTCAAACCTACTTTCTCGGCTCTATCTTGAGCGGCGGCAACTCGGACCCGAAAGAGGGGAACAGCCTGAAGGCCTGGACCGATATGTACGACCGGATTCAGTCGCAGGCATTAAAGACGCGGCTCGCGATACCGGTCCTTTACGGCGTGGATGCCGTGCACGGGCACAACAACGTTCTGGGCGCGGTGGTCTTCCCGCACAACATAGGGCTAGGCTGCACGCGCAATCCCAAACTGGTAGAGAAGGCGGCGCGCGTCACCGCCGTTGAAGTCAGGGCGACCGGGATCAACTGGACCTTCGCCCCCTGCGTGACCGTCGTGCGCGACGAGAGATGGGGGAGGACTTACGAAGGGTTCGGCGAGACGCCGGAGCTTGCCCGGTCTTTAGGAGAGGCGGCCGTGAGAGGATTTCAAGGCGCGAATCTCAGCGACCCGCTCAGCGTGCTTGCCTGCGCAAAGCATTTTGCCGGGGACGGGGGCACGACATTCGGCACGGGCATTCCCAAACAGCCCGGCTCAAGCGAGCGGTGGCCTCTCGATCGCGGCGACACGAGGCTAAGCGAGCAGGAGCTGAAAGACCTGCACATGCAGGGTTATGTCACGGCCCTCAAAGCCGGGGTCGGGTCGATAATGCCCTCGTACAATAGCTGGAACGGCGTGAAATGTTCGGGCAGCAAGCGGCTGCTGACCGAGATACTGAAAGAGGAGATGGGATTCGAAGGGTTCCTGATATCGGACTATGACGCCATAGACGAGCTTCCCGGCGATTATAAGAGCGACATCGAGCAATCCATCAACGCGGGGATGGACATGGTGATGGTGCCGACAAAGTACCGGGTGTTTTATGATACGCTGCGCGAGCTTGTCAAAGAGGGCAAGGTCCCTATGTCGAGAATCGATGATGCGGTCAGGCGAATACTCCGCGTCAAGTTTGCGATGGGGCTGATGGATAAGAGCAGAAATCATCTGGCCGACAGGAGCCTCCATAAACGATTCGGCTCTGCCGAGCACCGGCAGGTCGCGCGCGAGGCCGTGCGCGAGTCGCTCGTTCTGCTCAAGAATGAGAAGAGGGCGCTGCCCATCTCGAAGAGCCTGGCCCGCATTCATGTCGGAGGCAAGAGCGCGGACGACATCGGAAACCAGTGCGGCGGCTGGACTGTCGCCTGGCAGGGGCAGAGCGGGAATGTGACGACGGGCGGAACTACCATACTGAAAGCCATACAGAAGGCCGTCTCGAAGAGGACGAAGGTTACATTCTCAAAAGATGGGACAGGGGCCGCAGGGGCCGATATAGGCATCGTCGTTATAGGCGAGACCCCCTATGCCGAAATGATGGGGGATAGCGAGAACCTCGGTCTCGCTAAAGAGGACATCGAAGCGATTGAAAACATGAAGAAGGCGGGCATACGGGTCGTGGCCGTGCTGCTTTCAGGCAGGCCGCTGATCATAGAGCAGGCGCTCGATAAATGCGACGCCTTCATAGCAGCCTGGCTCCCCGGCACGGAAGGGCAGGGCGTGGCCGACGTGCTCTTCGGCGATTACCGTCCGACGGGCAAGCTCTCGTTTTCGTGGCCTCGCTCGATGTCTCAAATCCCTGTCAATGTCGGGGACCCGAGCTACGACCCGCTCTTCAAGTACGGGTTCGGTCTGACTTATTAGTTTTTAGCCGCGGATGACCGCTGCCATCCGCGGCCAAGCCTATTCGCGCTAATATATCTTTAAATCGAGGGTCGCTGCGAAGCGGGTCGAACCTCGGCTCGACTCCGAGAAGTATCAGCCAGCTCGAACGGTCGTCGCAGGCCCTCTCAAGCCATTCTATTGCCCGGTCGTTTTCGCCCATGCACAGATAAACCTCCGCAATGTCATAGGGCGACACATATTGTGTTTGCGAGAGCGCGTCCAGCTCATCGAGCACTTCCATCGCTTTCTTTCTCGATCCCAACCTGCCGTAGGCCCGGCCTAACCCTGCAAGCGTCATCGCCGTTTGATCGAGCTGTCTGGCTTTTTGAAGGGACTCGAGAGCTTTATCCAGCTCGCCTTTCTGTTCGTAAGCGTTTCCTAGAAGGAAGTGCGCGGTAAAGTAGCTGTGCTCTATTTCGAGCGCCTTGCGGTACATCGCTATCGCCTCGTCGTGCCGGCGGCTGAAATAGAACGGCCATCCGGAGATTGTATTGATGATCAACGACAACGGGTCGATGTTGAGGGCTCGATTTATCTCTTTAACGGCCTCATCGAATCTCGATGTCGCTATCAAATAGACCGTGTGCCACAGAGCGGCTACTGCGTAGTTTGGGTTTAGCTCGATAGACCTCTTGAAGTCCCGCTCCGAGCCTTCCCAGTCCCAATCATAGAGCAGCCTTATCCATGCCCTTGAGGTATAGGCTTCGGCCAGCTCGTCATCAAGCTCGATGGCTTTCGCCGCCGCCGCCTTCGCTTTCGGGAATGCTTCGCCCGGCGAGATGTTTCTGAGCCAGCCGAGCTGGGCATAACAGTCGGCCAGCCCCGAGAGGGCTATCGAGTAGATCGGATCGATCTCTATGGCTTGCTGAAAATACTCTATGCTCTTTTTGGTGCCTGCTATCGTCCGCTTGACCCAGTGGTAACGACCCTTGACGTAGAGGTGATATGCTTCCGAGTTCTCGGTGTAATGCCTGGTCAGCCGTTTTCTTTCGCGTCCGCTCAGCTTATCTGTGAGCGCCCTGGCCACCTGCTCGGAGATCGAATCTTCGACCGTAAAGATATCGGTGTACTCTTCATCAAATCTGTCGGCCCAGAGCGGGGCCTCGTCTTTTACGCTCACGAGCTGAACTGTGGCCCGCACCCTCTGCCCGGCTTTCTGTATGCTCCCCTCCAGGACGGCATCGACCTTCAACTCACGCCCGACTGCGCCGGGGTCCTGATCGCGGTCTGCGTACTTCAAGACGGCGCTCGTAGGGCGAACGACAACCTGCTTCAGATTGCTCAGCCGCGTGATCAAGGCATCCGAGACGCCTAGCCCCAGGTAATCGCCGGCGTCTTCTGCGACCAGCAGTCTCAGCGGAAGGATCGCAATCGATTTGATCATTCCGGCTCCGGCTTGCTCTCCCGGCTCTTGTTCCGCGTATTCATACGAGGTTCGCTTCACCTCTGCGACAAACCGGTAACCTCGTTTCGGGACCGTCTCTATATAATCTCCTCCACCCTCCTCATGACAGTCTGATCTCCCAGGGGGCGGCCATCGGGCCTTGAAAAGATAAAATCCTCTTCGGCTTTAAAGCTCGACTGCGCCCGGTGGGAAGCGAGAAGTTGGGTAACTGAAGCGGCAAGCCGGACCGCGCCGGCTCGATTCGGTCTTCGGCTGTTTGAGCGTGTCTCGATAGAGCGTGTGATTGA
>DASTET010000694.1:0-3699 GCA_035709445.1 Blastocatellia bacterium
GAGACCTCATAGATCCGAATGTCTCTCAGCTTGTCACAAAGCTAATAAGACCAGTAGAAGAGTTGTACGGCTTTGAACTTCAGGACCGGGTTGCCAGTGATATGACTTATTTGTCCTTGCTTTGTGTTGGTATAGCTCGACTTGATGCTAAAGACGATTATGGCGCAATCGACAGATTCACGCGCGCAATCTCACGAAAGGGTTTGCCTGTGATCGCAGGAGCGTATACCGACGTCTATTGGTTAAGAGGAATCGCTTTTCTGAATAAGGATGACTTAGATCTCGCAATCTCTGATTTTGACACGGCAATTATGAGAGAGCCGGAAACACCAATCTCTTATTATTTTCGCTCGATTGCTAGGAATAATAAGCGCGATTATGGTGATGCAATCAACGATATTAATAAGTATATCGAGCTTGTGCCGGATACAAGTATCGGCTATGTAATGAAAGGACATGTCCTTTGCAATAAGGGAGATTTCGATAAGGCCATCCAGGAAATCACCGAAGCAAAAGATTTCGGACGTATAAAGGAGGTGGATTACCCCCTCGCATATACTGTCCGCGGGTGGGCACATCTCAACAAAAAGAGTCCCGAAGCAGCACTTGTAGATTTCGACGAGGCACTCAGACTTAACGCTGATCTTGCCATCGCTCTTGCTTTCCGGGCAGACGTCCATAGGCAGAAGCGCGACTACAAAAAGGCAGAGGCCGATCTAAAAAGAGCCATTAAACTTCAGCCGGAAAACTCACTGGTATATGCGCAGTTTGCAATGTATTACGACGATCTTAATGATTATCCGCGCGCAATCGGATTGATAAGCAGGGCGATCGATCTAAGACCTAGGAATGATGATTTTCGATTACAAAGAGGCAGATTTCATTACGTTCGAAAAGCATTTGGCCCCGCAGAGGCGGATTTCGAGGAAGCATTGAGAATCAATCCCGACAACTATGAGGCTCTCCATTGGAGAGGCATGGCACATTCCCGCAATAAAGAGTATGACCGTTGCATTGATCTGCTGACCCGAGCAGTAGAACTTAGACCTGATCGAGCCAATTACTACGTTACCCTCAGTTCATGTCTATCTTCTAAAGGAGATCTTTCGCGAGCCCTTGCAAATGCTGATATGGCCATAAGACTTGCCCCTACTCTTGATGGAGGCTACTACCAACGTGGGGACATACTCTCTAAGCTGGGAAAGAAGGAAGATGCAGCCGCCGCTTTCAGGAAATTCCTCGAAGTTAGTACGGACCCTAATATGATTCGAGAAGCGGAAGACCGACTGAAGGCACTCGCGACGCAATGAAGCTCGCCGTACCCTGATTGCGGGCATCATGAGCGTACTGGATGTGCGAAGTGGCTTGTTTCTCCGGTAAACAACCCTCTTCTCCCCGTTCCTGGATTATCTCCGCGCCACCCGTCAGTCAAGCCGCGCGCCGCGCAGCTCCTCCGCTCCAGCCCCTTCGGGGTGACGGCCGGAGCCCGGCGCCGGAGGGAGGTGGTTCAACGGGGAAGAAGGAAGAAAACGGAGTCGGGGTATTATCCTGCCCGCCTGCGAATCTCGCGCACAAAGCGGAGGAGATGTTCCGCCTCGCTTTCGAGACGCCTGGCCACCTGTTCACAGCGACGCCGAAGAAAACGCCCGCCTTTGCGACCGGGAAAGAGCTGCACCGCCACGAGGCCCATTGACATAACTTTTCGCGGAACGTGCTTTCAGCCATGTCGAAAAACTGAGAGGCTTCTTTGAAAGTGAGATACCGGTTGCCCATCAGGGATGCCTCTCACTTTCCGTTCTGACCTGAGATGAACCGCTCGACCACGTTTATCAAAGCGTTGAGCCGCTCATCAGTTTCAGCCAGCCGCCTGTCAGTTTCTTTGCTCTGCTCGATCAGCGCGCCGATCTGCTCTGCGTGGCTGCCGGTTATATTGGCCAGGCTCATAACCACATCGGCCAGGCGCGCTATGTCTCCTCTGGTTTCCTTCGACTGCTCGGCGAGACGGGCGATATTGTCAGCATTAACCTTGCTCTGCTGTTCAAGCCTCAGAATGTCTTCGGCAAACTTGGCCTGCTGCTCGACGATGAAATCCATCCGGCGCTGTATGTGGTCCTGGCTCATGCTTTCACCTCGCTCTTTCGTTTGACCTTCTGCCTGATCCCCGTCTTTGGCCCCGGCTTCTCCTTCTCGAATCCGCTCAGCGCGTTTCCAGGAATAACCCAGTAAGACATCCCGAATTCCGATACTTTCAGCTCTGCACCTGGAAAGCGCTCGCTACGAGCCCAGAGCCGCACACTAACCAGAGGCACTCCAAGCCTGCCAGCCGCTTCTTTTACACTCAGCATCCTTCGGCACATAAATCTACACAGGAGTGTAGATTATGCTGGTCTATGATAGACCACAGTGGACAGAAAACAAAGAAAAGCGCGCTGAGAATAACAGGCACAACAATCTGAGCCCGGCTATTGTAGGCCCTATCGAATGCTCTCAATGCTTCTTGGGAAAGCCTCTTGTGCTGGCCATTTGCGTGCCAGATGAGAGAGTGTATGTCACTCACATAAACAGTCATAGGTTGAAGCAATCAGCGGGCGAACTCCCGGGCCGATCGGGCGAGCGACCGCACTGAAGAAACTGTGAGCGATAAAGGAGGGGGCCAGCCGGGGCGGCGTGTACCTGAGGGTGGATGAGGATATACAGCCTCGACCTAAGATTCAAATGCAACAATCAGTAAAGCTTGAATTTACCTGGCCTATGGACTGGTCCATTATGATAGACTCATGGCCAGTTTAGAACTGGCGCGGAATACGACAGATCGGGAATGCTAGCCGCTACACCCGATCTAATCGGTTTTAGCCGAATTTGATCCAGGTGATCGTATGATAAAGAATTTAAGAACTCGCATCACTTTCCTGGCCGCAACGCCCGCCTCTGTGCTCGTTTTAGCTTTTGTTTTTGTCGTCTTTTCCGTCGCATACGCTCAAACGCAGCAGGACAGCCGTGGATTGAGTCTGACTCAATCCGATCCAGTCAAACAACTGCCGGGCAAGACTAAACGGTTCGCGCTGGTCATAGGCGTTGATCGCTACTCTGACACCCAGATCACAACGCTTGGTGGTTCGGTAAACGATGCCAAGGCACTGGCCGATTCGCTTGTTCGATTCGCCGGATTCCCACCTGATCAGGTGGTGCTGCTGGCCGACGACCAGCCCTCTGAGCGACAACCTACGCGCGGTAACATTCTGCGTCGCCTCTCAAATCTCGCATCTGTCATTCCGAGGGATGGATTGCTGCTACTCTCATTCGCCGGGCACGGAGTCGAGCGCGGAGGGCAGGCCTTTCTGCTCCCTTCCGACGCGCAGGTCAGCAATGATGTCGATCTGCTCGAGCAGACGGCGATCAATGTCACACAGGTTAAGGACCGAATCAAAAAGACGGGCGTGGGGCAGGTGGTTCTGATTCTTGACGCATGTCGGAACGATCCTGTCGGGCGTGCCAATGCCGATAACCCGCTCACACCCGCTTTCACGAATGGCTTCAACTTTGACGTGCGAAACCGTGAGGTGACCGCCTTCGCCATCTTATACGCGACTGCCGTCGGCGCACGCGCATACGAATACAAGGAGAAGAAGCAGGGCTACTTCACCTGGATCCTGGTTGAAGCATTGAAGGGTAAGGCCGCCAACGACCAGGGAGAAGTAA
>DASTET010000695.1:0-5253 GCA_035709445.1 Blastocatellia bacterium
GTGGTCTAAGGTAGCAGGGTCTTCTTCGGGTGTCGCGTAGCAGGAGAAAGACTTCGCATCGACGCTCAGAGTCAACGTGAACGAGAAGCCGCTCTTTGAGCCGCTGGCTATATGTGAATCGATTGTCCCTTCGGGGGCGAGCTGCGACAAAGCGCCATAAACCTTAAACTATGTTTCGTAAAGGTGCTGCGCGGTCGTGATCATTCTCAACGATTGAATCGCCGACCCCATCTGCGCGTTATTCCTCGCGCGCCGAAGCCCCGGAATGGCTATCGCAGCAATGACACCCAGGATTGCTACTACGATCAGCAGCTCGATTACAGAAAATCCGCCTTCTCTCCTCATCGCACTCTCCCGCTCACCCTCTCACGCGCTACCGCAATTGCGCGGTTGCGTCGTCGTCAGGCCAGCAAGGTGCGTGCCGCGGACTTCTCTGGTGCTATCTTCTTACGTCTTCGCCCGCCTTCACAGAACCGTAGTAGAGGCGCTTGTATGAGAGCACCATCGGGTGGTTTGTCTGCGCCTGCACGGTCGGAGCGCCGGTCGGCCCGCCCGAGTCGACCACATACCCCGGATAAAACGGCGGCGACATGTTCTGGTCATACCTTGCGTCCCACACGCCCTTATAGAAGTAGCCGTGGAACTCGCCGTCATACACGCCCAGGTTGTCATAGTTCGTAGATTGCGCTCCGCCTACAAGAGTGAAATTGCCCTTGTTGGGAGTGTTCATATAGTTGAGAACATCGGATCGGATGCGCCCGCCGAACGGCGTTCCGTTCGGGCCGAGCACCGGCTCGCCCTCAGGCGTCTTAAGCTCGAACGCCGCTATCGAGGCGTGGACCTCAAGATTGTTCGGCCCCGTGCTCGGTATGTTGATGTTGCCTCCGGCGGCGAATATCCCCAGGACATTCGCCGCATCCTGATTTATCGGCTGGCCCGCCGCGTTCACGACCGGGGTCTCGTATGTTATGTCGCCCGTGATCGTGAGGCTTCCGCCTTCGACCGGCACCCTCGGGTTGTTCGAGATTCTACCGCCGGCCGTTACCGTAAGGGCGAAGTTGGAATCAACCGCCGGTATCGGGCGACCGTTGCCGTCGCGGCCCGGTCCTCCGAGCGAGTTCACATCGCCGTAGATATAAAGCGAAGCCGCCGAGCGGTTGTCCTTTCGCGCAAGCGAGCGGTCGAGCGGGACTCCGCGAAGCGTGCGAGAGCCGGAACCGCTGTCGATGGTCGTCGTGCCCGAATCGATGTCTATTATCACGGTAGTCGTCCGCCCGCCCTGAGTGACCTTGATCGTCTGACGATTGCCGGTCGGATCGGCTATGAGCTGGACCTGGTCTGCATCCCCCATAACGTATATCCCGCTGCCGGTGAAGCTCTCTCCGTCGGTAGGGATATAGACTCCGGGCTTCAGACCCGGCTCCGTAGAGTCAGGGTTCTTAGGCTCAGGGAGCGAGGCGTTCAGGTCCGCCGCATTGCGCAACGCAAGGTGAAGCTCGCCGCTCGTCGGCGGCCCGGCGGAAAGCGCAAATCCACCGTCGAGCACCGCGCGCGCCTGATCGAATGCGTTCCCCGGCGTAGGTATGGGAGGCACCCCCATATCGAACCCCGCAAGAAACCTCGGCGCGACGAGCACGCCTTCGACCACGTCCGAATGTGCCCGCACCGGAGGCGGCGGGAATGACGCGCCGTAGCGATAAAAGCTCGCGCTGTCGTATGACTGCGTCACGTACCCGCGAAATACCGGCGGGTTCGATCCGTCTGCTGTAGTCCAGAACCCGAACCGCTGGTTCGTGTGGATGCGGCCCGAAAACCTGTCGCCGGGGCCGAGCCCCTGATAGATGAATGGGCCTTCAGGATTGTACGGGTCGAACTTATCTAGAAAGAGCGCAAACTCCGAGAAGGTGCCGACGCGAAGCCCGCCTCCGTCCGCTTTGACGAGAAGCGAGAAGTTTATTACCCCTTCCTCGATAAGCGTGACCGCGCCGTTGAGCCCCGCGATGCCTTCCCCGGCGCTCTCGATCTCGTATTTGACCGAGTAGGGCTCGATCTGTCCAAGCCTTGGATTGACCGGGTCACGGAATTTTATGCGCGAGCCCGCGTGCGCGGGGTTTGTGTCGGAAGCCGGGTAAGGAGCGCGAAACTCCTTTATCTTGACCTTCGTTCTGTATGCCGCATCGTTTGGAAAGACCTCTCGCGTATTGAGCATCTGTTCGGCAGCGGATATGAATGAGCCGGGGGTGAGCGTAGGCTGGCCCGGACTGACCACAGGCGGGTCGGGTAGCGAGGCCAGCACGAACTTCTCGCTTCTGAGCATGCGGTGCAGGTTCCCTATGCCCGCCTCGGCAGCATAAAAGCCGCTCGTCAGGTTCTTATAATTCGACGTGATGGCGCTGTCTGAAACCGAAGTGAAAGTGACAGCAAGTCCCAGCATCAACATCAAAGACATGATCAGAAGCACGGCAACTAACGCCATGCCCGACTCGTCCGAGCCGCGAGCCTCGCGCGGGTCATCAGTATAATCAAAACAGCTTGCTCTCTTCATCACGTCCCCCTCTTAAGAAGTGAAAAGTAGATTCCTTCTTTTACCTCTTAACCTTTCAGCATTCACCAATCACTTTTCATCTTTCATTGAGCCTCTGGCCGAGCTTCGGCTGGCGACCGATCCTGCGAGTCTCGTGGTTATAGCCTGCTCCGCCAAATCCCCCGCCATCGAGTCCGCCGCCTGATCCGCTTCCAAGGCCGGGACCGCCCGGTCCGCCGCGCCCTCCGCCGCCGAACCCGCTGTCACCGGGGCCGCCTCCTCCCGGAAAGGCGCCGCCCGCTCCACCCGGCCCGCCGCCGCCGGGAAGACCCGGCGAGCTGCCGCCCCCGCCGCTTGAGCCGAAATCGCCGTCGGGCAGAAAGCGCGGGCGAATGACGCTCGCGAGCGTCACAAGCCGCTCGGCTTCAGGATCGCCCGAAATCTCGGTGCGCGCCGTCATCGTGACTTCGACGGCGAGCGTCCTGTACTCGCGCGAGATGTTCTGCTGCTTGACCCAGACGCCTTCTATCTCGCCGTCTTTCTGTTCCAGGTATCTGAGCTGGAATGCGACGACGTTGCGAGAGATGGTTATCGGCGCGCTGTCATTGACCGAGAGCGAAAGCGAAGGGTGCTCCCTGTCGGTCTTGCGGTCTATGAAGTACCGCTTTATGGCGACCGGCCTCATCGAGAAAGCTCCCCCTTCATAAACAGAACCGAAGGGTGTCTCGGGCTCGACGCCACGGTGCTCGACCGGATCGAAATCTATCCCTATCGTTCCCTTGTGCGTGACCCTCACGCTTTTCACCCTTATGAAATCGAACTGGACCGAGCCGTTCTGTGTGACCGCGCTGATGATCAACTCTTCGTTCGGCTTGATACGGC
The DNA here is from genome assembly GCA_035709445.1 of Blastocatellia bacterium. Taxonomy (GTDB): domain Bacteria; phylum Acidobacteriota; class Blastocatellia; order UBA7656; family UBA7656; genus DASTET01. The sequence goes on from DASTET010000695.1 coordinate 3,407, forward strand.
TCGCCACCTCGTGAGCTTCTAGATGCCCGGCGCCGTTCGGCAGCGCCTCGATAAATCGCAGGGCGGTGGTAAACTCCGTAGCGATCGCGGGGACGAGCGGAAGCCCCGCCGGCTGTATCTCGGTGTCGGTGTCGGATGAGACTATGATGATCTCATCGGTCTTGCCTTCCGGCCCGTTGTAAGAATAGATCGAGCGGAATTTCGGCCCGAGCCCCAGCCCGTTCTCCTTCGCCTGTTGAATATCGCGAGTGATGAAGTCAATAAGGAGCCGGGCGTTCTGATCCATCTCGGATACGCCCTGCTCGGTGCGAAAGATGGTCTGGCTTTTCGCAAGCAGCGCGATCACCGAGCCTACGACGACGGTAAATACCATCATCGCAATCATCAACTCCGTAAGCGAAAAGCCTCGCTCGCCGGCCTTCGGAACTCTCATTTCAAGTCTCATAGTCCGCTCCCTCTTTGAGCATCTACAGCCGTCTTTACTGGTTGGTCATCACCGTGTAGAGATCGACCTGTTCGGGCGCTTTGCCCGCAGGCGCGTTCTCACTCTTGACTCTCACGGCGATAGTCAATCGCCTGTCGGCAGGGTCCTCTTCGTTGCTCGACATGATGACCCAGCGGCGCGAGTAGGTCACCCGGTCCTTGTCGAAAGGATTACCTTCAAAAACAGTCCCGTCCGGCCTTCTCGTCTCGGCCCGCCCGTCGGGGCGAACCACGGTGACCGTCCCTTCAGGCTCCGCGTCGTTTCGCCCGGCGATGATTATCCGGTCGTAGAAGAAGGACCCGTCTGCTGCCACCGAGTCTTCTTCGAGACTCCCCGCGATATATAAATCATTCGCGCCTGTGCTCTTCGGATTGGACCTCATGCGCGACGGATCGACGAGGCGCTGGAACGATATCGTCCCGAGCTGCTCAAGCTTGTCCTGAGCGAAGGTCGTCGCCGTCGTCAAATTGCGCGAGTGGGCGTTTGTCTTCATCGCTATGGTGAACATCCCCGCAAGCGCGACCAGCCCGACGACGGTGACCAGCATCGCGATGATGGATTCGATGAGCGTCAGCCCCTTCTCTCCGTGAGAACCGGCGAGATCGTTATGAAAGTTCCGCATAATAATGTCCTGTTTGTGTGTCATGAGCCCTCTAAGCCCCTTCTTCGCGCATAGGGTCCGAGACCGTGACCTGCCCCGTAGGCGAGACTGTGACGATCATGAAATAGCCGCTTGCGCCGTTGATGCGAATCGAGGGGCTCTCTTTGGGAAGAGGCGTTATGACGCCGCGCCCATCGAAAGCGATCTGTTGGGGAGCATTCGAGGCGATGCTGATTCCTTCGGGCAGCAGTATAGTGCCCTTCTTTTCAGGCTCTTTCTTCCCTTCAAGATCATACTGTTCTATCTCAACCCGGCGGGACTCAGGTATGAAGACACCGGCGCGCGAATTATTCGATGTGGCTATGAACCTGGCGCGTTGAAGCGCGGTCGCTATATTACGAGATGCGACCCCCAGGCGGTAGCGGCGCATGTAGTTGACAACCTGCGGCAAGGCCGCGGCCGCGATGATTGCGATTATCAGAAGGACGACGGCCATCTCTATCATAGAGAAGCCGCGCTGGCGCGTATTCGGGATCGTGCGTGTCTGATTCGAGCCTCTTCTTAGAAACATAAAGTAACAAAATGTGGCAAACGCGCGCTTAGACTCCGCGTTATCTGTTCAGACTCCGGACTTGTAGAACCGGCAAAATGGAGGCTTTTATTAATAAAATGAACCTACAAAGCGGGGGACGCTCAAACAGACCTTTGAACCACAGGCGAGTGACAGGCAAGCCACATTCCTAAGAGAGTCTAGCGAGTCTG
>DASTET010000696.1:0-7492 GCA_035709445.1 Blastocatellia bacterium
AGCGTCCGCGACGGGTGGGACCGCGATAAGGCTCACCGCCCACCCCGGTCTGGAGTTGTTCGCCAAATTCTCGCCCGATGGCAAATGGATCGCTTTCACCGGACAGTATGACGGCGACGAGCAGGTCTATGTCATTCCCTCGACCGGCGGCGTTCCAAAACAGTTGACCTTTTATCCGGCGCGAGGGCCGCTCACACCTCGCTGGGGCTACGATAATCAGGTCTACGGGTGGACGGCCGACGGGCGCTCGATACTCTTCCGCTCGCACCGCGACTCGTGGACGCTCGGTATCACGCAACTATACACGGTCTCGATGAACGGCGGGCCGGCGGAGCCGCTGCCTATGCCCGAATCGGGTGCGGGCGATTACTCGCCCGACGGGGCGCGGGTCGTATATTCGCCTCGCTTCCGCGACTTCCGCTCAGAGAAGCGGTACGGCGGCGGGCAGGCGAACGATCTCTTCCTGTTCGATCTGAAGTCCTACGAAGCGAAGCGTATCACGGATCATCCGCGCGCCGACCGCGACCCCATGTGGATAGGCAACACCGTGTATTTCAACTCGGACCGCGACGGCCATTTCAACCTCTACGCCTACGACGTGCCGAGCGGAAAGACGACTCCGGTTACGGCAAACAGGGTGTGGGACGTGCGCTGGCCGAGCGCCGACCGCGATGGCCGGATCATTTATGAGCTGAACGGAGAGCTGCAAATCTTCGACACGCGGTCGCGGCGCAACACGCCTATCTCGATCAACGTCCCCGACGACGGGCTTGCCAAGCGGCCTTCGCGCGTCTCGGTCGCCAACCTGATCCACTCGGCGTCGCTCAGCCCCAAAGGCGAGCGCATACTCTTCGGCGCTCGCGGCGATATATTCTCCGCCCCGGCAGAGAAAGGGCCGACGCGCAACCTGACCGAATCATCGAGCGCGCACGACAAATGGCCACGCTGGTCGCCTGATGGCAAGTGGGTCGCCTTCATCTCGGATATGAGCGGCGAAGAAGAGCTTTACATAGTTGCGCAGGACGGCTCGTCAAAGCCTGAGGCGCTCACAAAAGGCGGCAAGGCCATGCGGTATGCTGCCGAATGGGCGCCCGACGGCAAGCGGCTCGTCTTCGGCGATAAGGACGGAAAGCTCTTTGTGGTGACCGTGGCCGACCGCAAGATTGTAGAGATAGCCGATTCGTCTCGCGGCCAGATACGCGATTATGTATGGTCGCCGCGCGGTAATCACATCGCATTCAGCATGCCCGATTCCAACGGGTTCTCGTCGATCTATATCTGGTCGGCCTCCGACGGCAGGCTCCGCCGAGTGACCGATGAGATGTTCAACGAGTTCAACCCCGCGTGGGACCCGCAGGGCAATTATCTCTTCTACCTGAGCGACCGCCAGTTCGCTCCGCAGATTTCGAGCATCGAGTTCAACTTCGCGCTCAACCGCGAAACCGGCATATTCGCGCTCGCGCTCAGAAAAGATGTCAAGCATCCTTTCCCGCCCGAAAGCGATGAGGTGACCGTCGCCAAAGACGAGGCGGCCAAACCTGCCGAGCAGCCGAAAGAGGGAGATAAACCGGCGGCGGCGGCAGCAGCCCCGAAGCCGACCGACGATCTCGTGATAGATTTCGACGGCCTCGAATCGAGGGTGGCCCGCGTCCCCGTCGAGGCGTCAAACTACGGAAACCTGTCGGCGAAGACGGGGCACCTGATCTACACCATAGGCTCGGCTTTCTATTATGGCCGCCAGGGCGACCGCCCTACTTCGCTTCGCATCTATTCGCTCAAGGACCGCAAAGAGACTACGCTCGTCGAAGACATGAACGGCTACGTCCTTTCGGGAGACGGCTCGAAGGTGCTCGTGCTACAGGGGCAGGCGATCAATATGTACGACGCCACGCCGCAGGGCGAGCGGTCGCGAAAGGCCGTCTCGACCGCCGGGCTGGTCGCGGACCGCGTGCCCGCCGAAGAGTGGAACCAGATTTTTAACGAGGTGTGGCGGCGCTACCGCGACTGGTTCTATGTCGAGAACCTGCACGGCTACGACTGGGAGGCGCTGCGCGAGCAGTACCGGCCTCTGCTTCAGCACGTCGCGCATCGCTCGGACCTCAACTATGTCATAAGCGAGATGATCTCGGAGCTGACCGTGCAGCACGCATACGTCGAGGGCGGCGATTTTCAGATACCGCCGCGCCCGCGAGTCGCGCTGCTCGGCGCGCGGCTCGAGCTTGATCGAAACGCGGGCCGTTACCGCGTGGCGAAGATATTCGAGGGGCAGAACGAAGAGGACATCTATCGCTCGCCGCTCACAGAGGTGGGCGTCGATGTCTCGGTAGGAGAGTACGTGCTCGCAATCGATGGCGAAGAGCTGTCTCCAAACGAAGACCCTTATAGTCTGCTGCGTCACAAAGCGAACAATCCGGTCGAGCTGACGGTCAACAAAACGCCGGCGATGGAAGGTGCGCGCAAGGTCTCGTTTCGACCTGTGACTGATGAGAGCAACCTGATCTATCTCGACTGGGTGAATACGAACCGGCGCAAGGTCTCCGAGATGAGTCAGGGCCGCGTCGGCTATATACACATCCCCGACATGGGCGCTTCCGGCATACGCGAATTCATCAAGTGGTATTACGGGCAGATCAGAAAAGAGGGGCTCGTGGTCGACGTGCGCGCAAACGGCGGCGGGAACGTGTCGCGTATGCTGATCGAGCGGTTGCGCCGGAAGCTGCTCGCTACGAACTTCTCGCGCACGGTCGACGAAGCCAACACCTATCCGGACGGCGTCTTCATCGGGCCGATGGTGGCGCTCTTAAACGAGAATTCCGCATCGGACGGCGACATCTTTCCTGCGATGTTTCGAGAAGCGGGGCTTGGCCCGCTGATCGGCAAGCGGTCGTGGGGCGGGGTCGTCGGCATAACCAATCGCGGGCCGCTCATCGACGGCGGCACTATCTTCGTCCCCGAATCGGGATTCGCCAGCGCCAAAGGTGAATGGATCATCGAAGGCTACGGCGTCGATCCCGACATCGAAGTCGAAAACGACCCGAAATCTGTGATCGAAGGCCGCGACCCGCAGCTTGAGCGAGGCGTGGCCGAGATCATGAAGAAGATAAAAGATAGACCCGTGCGGCTGCCGTCTCGCCCGGCCCCGCCGGTGAAGACTCAACCTTAGCTCAGAACGGATTGTAACCACAGATGAACACAGATAAACACAGATTCTTTCAAGTTTTCTATCCGTGTTAATCGGTGTCCATCTGTGGTTCTTCCGGTTGGAGGCCCTCCATTATGGACACTCTCATCAAAGACGTCCGCTTCGGCCTGAGAATGCTACTCAAGCGCCCCGGTTTTACGGCCATTGCCATCATTACACTGGCCGTCGCCATAGGCGCAAACAGCGCCATCTTCAGCGTGGTCAATGCCGTCCTTCTCCAGCCCTTCCCATACAAAGAGCCGGACCGCCTGGTCCAGTTCTGGGAGACAAATCCGCTCAAAGGGTGGACGCAGGCCAATGTCGCGCCCGCGAACTTCTACGACTGGCAAAAGCAGGCTGAGTCATTCGAGGGGATGGCGGCCTATTTCGGGTCGGACACAAAGGACGCGGGACTTAGCGGTTTTCACCTCACCGGCGGAAGCGAGCCAGTAAGGATTGAGGGGCTGGGCGTGTCGGGCAATCTCTTTCAGGTGCTCGGCGTAGAGGCCGCGATCGGGCGGACGTTTTTCGAAGAAGAGACCTGGCAGGGCAAGCACCTCGTCGTCCTGCTGAGCCACGACCTCTGGCAGCGCAGGTTCGGCGGCAACCCCGAAATAGTAGGGCAGTCGATCTCGCTCAACGGCAGGGACCGCACGGTCGTCGGCGTAATGCCCGGAGATTTCTACTTCCCGCACAAGGATGTGGAGATGTGGGTCCCGTTCGGGTTTACCGAGCAACAGATGGTGATGCTCAGACGCCCGCATTTCCTGAGGGCTGTCGGGCGGCTCAAGCCCGGCGTCACGCTCGAACAGGCGAGGGCCGAGATGACTTCCATAATGGCTCGGCTCGAAGAGCAGTACCCGGACACCAATACGCAGATGGGCGCGGGTCTCGGTCTTCTCCACGAATGGGTGGTCGAAGACACGAGGCTTGCTGTTCTGGTCTTTCTTGCAGCAGTCGCCTTCGTTCTGCTGATCGCGTGCGCGAATGTCGCAAACCTTCTGCTTGCGCGCGCGGCTTCGAGGTCTAAAGAGATCGCTGTACGAGTCGCGCTCGGATCGAGTCGCTCGCGGCTCGTAAGACAGTTGATGACCGAGAGCCTTCTGCTTGCGGCGGCGGGCGGCGGGACCGGCTTGCTGCTGGCCGTGTGGTTCAAAGACATGCTGATAGCGTTCAACCCCGGCAACATTCCGCGCCTCGCAGACACAGCCCTCGACGGCCGGGTCATAGCCTTCACGATCGGGATCACCGTGCTGACGACCGCACTCTTTGGGCTTCTCCCTGCATTGCAAAGCTCAAAGACCGACCTGATCGATTCATTAAAAGAAGGTGGTCAGAAGGGCGGGGCGGGCACACCGGGCGGGCGGGCGCGAAACATACTCGTTATCGCGGAAGTCGCCCTCTCGCTCGTGCTGATCGCGGGCGCTGGATTGATGATCAAGAGCTTTCTCAGGTTGCAGCAGGTCGATACGGGCTTCAACCCCGACAACGTGCTGACACTCAGGCTCTCGCTCACCGGCCCAGGGTATCAGGATGACAAGCCTGTGCAAGACTTCTACACGCAGCTTGAAGATCGTATAAAGTCGCTGCCGGGTGTAGTGACTGTCGGCGCGACATCTACACTGCCGCTAAAAGGTTATCGCTGGACGGGTGACTTTACCATCGAAGGCCGCTCGCCCGAAGACTACGGCAAGGAGGTGCGTCACAAAGAGATCAGTCCGGGTTACTTCGAGGCCGTCGGTCTGCCGATGCTTCGGGGGCGTTCGTTCACCGAGAGCGATACTGCCGGGAGCCCGAGCGTGATAGTCATAAACGAGGCGCTTGCTCGCAAGCACTTTCAAAACGAAGACCCGGTCGGAAAACGCCTCACCTTTAACAAGCCTACTACGCCCGGCCCGTGGCACACGATCATAGGCGTGGTCGCCGACGAACGCCAGGAGGGAATGAGCCGCGAGGTGATGCCTCAGATTTACCAGTCGCACCTGCAAAACGCGATCAACGAAATGAGCCTCGTCATCAAGACTGCGGTCGATCCGAACAGCATAGTGGGAGCGGTCCGTAACGAAATCCGGTTGATGGATAAGGACCTCCCTCCGTATGAGGTCCAAACTCTGAACGAGCTTCTTTACAGCTCGGTCGCGCGCGAGCGATTCAGCACGATGCTGATGGTCGCATTCGCCGGTGTTGCGCTGTTGCTTGCGGCGGTAGGCATCTACGGCGTGATGAGTTATTCGGTCACGCAGCGCACGCACGAGATGGGCATACGGCTCGCGCTCGGCGCGCGACCGAACGATCTGGTCCGGCTGGTCGTCGGGCGCGGGCTTGCGCTGACGCTTGCGGGAGTGGGCATCGGGCTTGTCTCGTCGCTGCTGCTCACTCAAATCATGCAGAGCCTTCTTTTCGGCGTGAGCGCGACCGACCCGCTCACATTCATCGCAGTCTCCGCGCTTCTTTCGGCCGTCGCGCTATTTGCCTGTTATATCCCCGCGCGTCGAGCGGCCAGAGTCGACCCTATGATCGCGCTCAGGTATGAATGATCTCAGATTTCAAATCTCAAATCTCAAATTTGAGATTAAGGGAGAGTATGGAACATCTTCTGCAAGACATAAGGTACGGCGCGCGGATGCTTCTTAGAAAGCCGGTCTTCACGCTGGTTGCGATGGCGACGCTTGCGCTCGGAATCGGGGCCAACACGGCCATATTCAGCGTGGTCAACGCGGTCTTGATTCGTTCGCTGCCATACGCGGAAGCCGACCGGCTCGTGATAGTGCGTGAATCGGTCGGAAAACAGCCGGGCGGCGTGGCCTATCCCAACTACCTCGACTGGCGCGAGCAGAACGAGGTCTTCGAAGACCTTGCCGCCTACTCCGCGACCGATTTCAACCTTGTGGCCGGGGGGCAGGCCGAGCGAGTCGATGGCGAGGTAGTATCGGATAATTATTTTCCGCTGCTCGGTGTGCGCGCGGCGCACGGCAGGACATTTCTTGCCGAAGAGAACGCGACGCGAGGCACGCACCCGGTCATCATGCTGAGCCACGGCTGCTGGCAGCGCCGGTTCGAGGGCGATCCTTCGATCATAGGAAAAGATGTAAAGCTCAACGAGGCGAGCTACACCGTCGTCGGGATAATGCCTGAAGGGTTTCAGGGCATATCGGCGAGGGCCGAAGTATGGATACCGATGATGATGCGCGATGTGGCGTGGCCTCAGACTGCGAAGTACGACTTTATCGGCAACCGCGATATTCACTGGCACAGGGTGCTCGGTCGTTTGAAGCCGGGCGTGACTTTGGAGCATGCTCAGACGAATATGGAGGCAATCGCCGCACGTCTCGATGAAGCGTACCCGAAAGAGAACCGTGGCCGCAGCGCGATGGTTACCGCCGCGCGGGAGACGCTCGTCGGCGCTCTCCGAGCGCCGCTATTTGTGCTTCTCGGCGCTGTAGCGTTCGTGCTGCTGATCGCCTGCTCGAATGTTGCCAACCTGTTTCTGATCCGTGCGGCGCAGCGGAGTCGCGAGATAGCCGTTCGCGTCGCGCTCGGGGCGAGACGAGGCCGCCTCATCAGGCAGCTCCTCACCGAGAGCACGATGCTGTCGGTCATCAGCGGCGGGCTTGGTGTTCTGCTCGCCGTGTGGTGCGTCGATCTGCTGGTTAAAGTCTTGCCGGTCAGCCTGCCCGATTATGCCGAGATCAGCATAGACCTGAGGGTGCTCGGCTTCACGCTGTTTATGAGCCTTCTGACCGGGTTGTTGATGGGGCTTGCGCCCGCGCTCCAGTACTCAAAGCCTGATCTGAGCTCATCGCTCAAAGAGGGCGGGCGAAGCGCGGGTTATACTCCGCGCGGTCGACGCCTGCGCCGCCTTCTAGTCGTATCGGAAGTGGCGCTCGCACTCGTTCTTATGATCGGAGCGGGGCTGATGATAAAGAGCTTTCAGCAGATGCAGACCGCTCCTCTGGGGTTCGACCCTGAGGGGCTTGTCACTATGCGGTTCAATGTGCCGAATGAAAAGTACAGGGGCGCGGACCGGCAGAGGTTCGGACAGCAGGTCCTTGACCGAGTGGAAACCTTGCCGGGTATCGAATCCGCGGCGATAACCTATACGGACCCTTTTATCTGGTTTGGAATCACGCGGGGCTACACTATCGAAGGGCGCGAGCAGCTTCCGGGGTCCGAGATGAACACGGTCCATTTTCAGGATATAAGCCCGAACTACTTCCACACGATGGGAATACCGCTGCTTTCGGGCCGCGATTTCACCGTGCGCGACGACACCGAAAGTCCGCGCGTCGCCGTCGTGACAAGGTCGTTTGC
>DASTET010000697.1:0-2014 GCA_035709445.1 Blastocatellia bacterium
GCCGAGGGTCACCTTGACGGCATCCGCCAGACGATTCACTCCTGACAACAGACTTCGGCGAGACTCTTCGCCGTATGCTATGTGTTTAGCCATATATTTCTTCTCCTGGTTATGAAGTATTTATCTGCCTTTTCCCTTAGCCTTCGGGTTATCGCTCTCAGCGGCCCGCTCGATGATACCGAGGATGTCGTCCTCGCGCATGATAAGGTACTCTTCGCCGTCCAGCTTGACTTCGGTGCCCGCATATTTGCCGAAAAGCACCCGATCGCCCGCCCGGACATCAAGCTGAGTACGCTCACCGTTGTCGAGCAGCTTGCCGTTCCCCACCGCGATCACCTCGCCCTCCTGGGGCTTCTCTTTTGCGGTGTCGGGAATGATGATGCCCCCTCGGATCTGTTCCTGCTCCTCGATTCTCCTGATTATCACTCGATCGTGCAGCGGTCTGATACTAGCCATAGGTCTTGCTCCTTTCTTTTTAGGATGAAAACTCCGCGCAGATTATCATTGAAGTCTTGCATGCGCGTTAGCACTCTCTCAAAGAGAGTGCTAATTATATTTTTGGGTTGCCGGACTGTCAACGGTCAATTAGATAAAACGGCAGAGGGGCGGTCTAGCGGCGGACGGTCGGCCGGGCCTGGACGACGGTGATTGCGATAACGTCGCGTATGTCTTCGGCCTTGCAGCCGCGAGACAGGTCGTTAGCGGGACGGGCCAGCCCTTGCAGGATGGGGCCGATGGCCGAAGCCCCGGCGAGGCGTTCGACCAGCTTATATGCGATGTTGCCTGCTTCGAGGTTGGGAAAGATGAGCGTGTTGGCGCGTCCTGCTACGTGGCTCCCCGGCGCTTTGCTCTCGCCTATACGCGGGATGAGCGCAGCGTCGACCTGTAGCTCGCCGTCGATCAGTACATGGGGCGTGCGGGCGCGCGCAGTGCGAGTCGCTTCGACGACTTTATCGACCGCCGGATGCTGGGCGCTGCCCTTGGTCGAGAAGGAGAGCATCGCCACCCGAGGCTCCACATCAAGCAGCGCGCGGGCGGAGTCGGCTGAAGCGATGGCTATCTCGGCAAGCTCAGAGGCCGATGGGTTGATCACCACCGCACAGTCGGCAAACACAAGCGCGCCGCTCGCGCCATACTCAGGTTGCGGCAGCGCCATAAGGAAGAAGCTCGATACAAGCTTGAGCCCGGGCTTCGGCCCTATGCAACGGAGGGCCGCGCTGACAGTATGACCGGTGGTGTGCGTGGCGCCTGAAACGCTGCCATCGGCTTGGCCTTCGCGCACCATCATGTTCCCGAAATACAGCGGGTCTTCCATCTGCTGGCGGGCTTCGTCGGCGGTCACCCCTTTGGCCCGGCGTATCTCGCGGTAGCGGGCCGCGAAACGCTCGATTTCTGGGGACCGCCGGTGGTCGACAATGGTGACCCCCGTGAGAGCAGCTCCAAGAGCGTTTGCCTTATCGCGTATGACATCTTCGCGGCCTATCAAGGTTATTCGGGCGATACGCTCTGCGACGGCGAGCGAGGCGGCGCGAACTGTGCGATCGTCTTCGCCTTCGGGTAAGACAATGTGCCTGGGATCGGCTGCCGCGCGAGCGCGAATCCTCTCAAGCACCTGCATAGAGTAACCTCCGGTCTCGAATTCGAAAGGGGGATTGTATCAGAAGTCAGAAGTCAGAAGCCAGAATCTCTCGTGATCTCCCTCGATTAAAGCGGAGTGAAATAAATCGCAATCAGTTTCAACCGATCTTCTGACTTCTGACTTGACACCTGCTTCGAAATCGAACAATTTCTTCACACGTGGATCGTGTGCCGGAAGATTATTTTCTGAAGACGACGCCAATCGAGCAAAGAAAAGCGTTGGGGCAGTTCCTCACCCCGGAGTCTATTGCCGCCCCGATGGTGCGCTGGGTGACTTGCGGCTACAAGGCAACAAGCTTGCTCGATGCCGGGACGGGGACCGGCGTATTCGTCAAGAGCTTTCTCAGAGGCCGCAAACAGCACGGCGTTAACAAAC
>DASTET010000698.1:0-4441 GCA_035709445.1 Blastocatellia bacterium
GAGACCTGAATCGCCTCTCCGGCCTTGTTCTGGTCTATGAAGATATAGCGGGCGCGTCGCTGCTCGTCATTGATACGGAACTCGGCTTTATTGCCTTCAAAAAAGGAGCGAAGGTCCGCGTCGGCGATCTGGACTTTGTCGCGGAACTTGTCGGCGCCGACATCGACCCATCGGACGGTGTAGCTGGTGTTGTTGCGGCGAAAATCCTCTTCGACCTCTTGCGGCGAGACCTTAGCGGCTGCCGTGATGTAGCTGCGCAGCTTCTGTTCGGCGATAGATGCGCGAAGGCCGTCTTCGAACTGGACGGGCGTCATGCCGGACTGGCGCAACTGCGCGCGGTACTGTTCGGCGCCGGGCCAGGGATTGAATATCTGTCTTAGCCGTTCCTGGACCTCCTGGTCCGTGGTCTTGAGGTTGAGACGGTCCGCCTCGTAGAGCACGAGCTTCTGGCGTATGAGGCTGTCGAGGATCTGTTTGCCGTAGATCGAGTAGAGGACGCCCATATCATTCATCTGCATGCCGGGCTGGGTCTGGGCGATCTGCTGGCCGTAGTTGTTTAGCGTCGTGCGAAGCTCTTTGAGGGTCACCTCATAATCGCCGACCTCGGCAACGGCCGTATCATCGCTGGCCACGCCGCTCAGCCCGCCCAGGCCCGGAGTAAAGACGCCTATAAGCCCCGCTGCCAGCAGCAGGATGAATGCCCACAAGAGCGCCTTGCGCGAGCGCCTGCGTTTGCTCAAAAACTTCAACATAAGACTGCCTCCGATTCCCGGTCGCGCCGGGCAGATAATCTCTGTTTGAGGAAAGACAAGGATTTTAGTCAATGGGCCTTTGGTTGACAACCTGCCGCAGGCAGGCTGCTTCGAGATCGAGGCGCGAAGTCGCGTTCTTTGCCTTGATTTAGGGCTGGAAAGGGCAGGACCCTCAAGAAAAAAGTTTTTGACACCCCCTGCGGTTATTTGTTAAATTCAGTCACTTATATGTTTTAATGTGCTCGCGTCATGCGCCGTATCCGGCAGGGAAGGAATTAGATGAAGAATATCACACTGGAAGAGGTCATTCAGACCTATGGTGTGGAGAACTGGGGAGCGGGCTACTTCGAGGTAAACCGAAAAGGGCATCTGGCCGTTCGTCCTGCTGAGGGTGACCCCCGGTCTGTAGATGTAAAGGAGCTTATTGATGACCTGGTCGAGCAGCGAAAACTTCAGCTCCCGATACTGCTTCGCTTCCCGCAAATACTCACCAACCAGCTAAAGAAACTCTACCGCTCGTTTAATGAAGCCTCGCGTGAGTTCAATTACAGCGGCGGCCACTACCCGGTCTTCCCTATGAAGGTCAACCCGCGCCGCGAAGTGGTCGAAGAGTTCTTGCGCGAGGGCGGCAAGTACAATTTCGGGGTCGAGTGCGGCTCGAAGGCCGAGCTTTACGCGGCGCTCTCGCTCGACCAGGCGCCCGAATCCCTGCTCATCTGCAACGGGTTCAAGGACGAGGCTTTCATAAACCTCGCGCTCATGGGGACGCGAATCGGCAAGCGGGTCGTCATAGTGGTCGAAAAGCTCAACGAGCTGAAGATGATACTGCGCCGCTCGCAGCAGACCAACGTGCGGCCCTGGATAGGCATTCGCGCCAAGCTCTACTCTAAGGGGTCGGGCAAGTGGGCCTCGTCCGGAGGCGAGTCGGCCAAGTTCGGGCTCACGCCTTCGGAGATGCTCGAAGTCATACGTCTGCTTCGCGAATCCCAGATGGAGGACTCGCTCAAGCTGCTCCACTTTCATATAGGCTCGCAGATAACCGACATCAAGCGCGTCAAGAACGCGATGAAAGAGGCCGCCCGCGTCTATTCCAAGATCCGCCAGATGCACATCAACGTCGAATACCTCGACATAGGCGGCGGGATGGGGGTCGATTACGACGGGTCGAAGACGACCTTCGAATCCTCGGTCAACTACACGACGCAGGAGTTCGCAAACGACGTCATCTACACCATAAAATCGGTGTGCGAAGACGAGAACGTGCCCGAACCGAACCTCGTGACCGAGAGCGGGCGCGTGATGTCGGCCTACCACGCGGTCTTTATCACCTCGATACGCGACGAGATAGAGACGTTCGCCGACGACCAGCCCCCTGTTACCGTGACCGACGACGACCCGCAGGTCATAACCGAGCTGAAGGCGCTCTACGACGATATAACGTCGAAGAACTACCGCGAGTATTATCACGACGCGCTCGACCACAAGGATGAGCTTCACACGCAGTTCAACCTCGGTTTGATAAGCCTCGAAGACCGCGCCAAAGGCGAGGTGCTGTTCTGGGAGGTCTGCGCTCGCGCGTCGAAATTCGCCCGGTCGGCCAAGGTGCAGGAAGAAGAGTTCGACGATCTCAAGAAGATCCTTGCGTCGAAGTATCTGTGCAACTTTTCCGTGTTTCGATCCGTGCCCGATCACTGGGCGATAGACCAGTTGTTTCCCATCATGCCCATCCACCGGCTGAACGAGCAGCCTACCGATTACGCCACCTTCGTTGATATTACCTGCGATTCGGACGGGCACATAGACAAGTTCGTCGATTTGAAGGACGTAAAAGAAGTCCTCGAGCTACACCCGTTCACCGGCGAGCCGTATTACATCGCGATCTTTCTTGTCGGCGCGTATCAGGAAGTGATGGGGAGCTATCATAACCTTTTCGGGCAGACCAACGAAGCTCACGTAGTCATCGACACGGAAGGGCGCTATCACATAAAAAAGATCGTGCACGGCAGCCGGATCGGCGACATGCTCAACTTCGCCCGCTACGATAAGGGCCTGGTCTGGGAGAACTTCCGGCGGCAGGCGAGGGCGCGCGTCGGGGCCGGACTTATGCCGGAGGCCGAGGCCGAAGCGCTGATAGCCGAGTATGAGAGCGACACCGGTCGATACACATATCTTGAATAGGATTCAGGGTATAGGATTGAGGATTCACCTTCATCTGGCTTGAATACTGATGATAGCTAACGATCTTCGCATCCTGAATTCTGACCAGAGGACAAATAGTGATGATGAGAAAACAGAAGAGCGCTAAATACCTGACTAGCCCCACCCGCCCTATACAGATTGATCGAGACCGCTCAGTAGCAGGGCTGCTTACGAAGATGGAGGGCGCGGGATTTCAGGCCCGCGCGCTTGCCGAGGCGCATAACATATGGCTCGACATGCTCTCGGACAATTCGACGGTTTTTATGGGGCTTTCTGGGGCGCTGGTTGCGGCAGGGATGCGGCGGCTCATCTCTTACCTGATCAAGAATCATTACGTCGATGTCGTAGTCTCGACCGGCGCGAACCTCTTCCACGACCTCCACGAGACGCTGGGTCGCTATCACTACCAGGCGTCGGATGAGATGACCGATGCTGAGCTACAGGAAGCGCAGGTCGGTCGTTTCTATGACACGCTCGCAAGCGAGCACGAATACCGCGAGGCCGACGAATGGGTAGGCAATTTTGCCAACACCGTCGATCACGCGCGCCCGTATTCGACGCGCGAGTTTTTGCACCTTCTCGGGCGCGAGCTTTCAGAGATAGCCACCGAAGACGGCATACTCACGTCGGCTTACAAGGCGAAGGTCCCGATCTTCTGTCCGAGCGTGGCCGACTCGGCCATTGCCGTGGGCATTGCGATTTCGCGCATAAACCGCAAGAACCCGTTCCAATTCGACATCGTCCAGGATATGGTCGAGGCTTCTCAGATAATCGCCCGCTCGGTAAACACCTCGGTCATACTCTTCGGCGGCGGCGCGCCCAAGAGCTTCCTCCATCAGACGGAAGTCACCGCGTCGATCATCAAGCAATCCATGCGCGGCCACAAATACGGGCTGCAAATCGGGCTCGACCTGCCTGAAGGCAGCGCCACATCGGGCCGCAGCTTTGAAGAAGCGCAGACCTGGGGCCGTGTGGCCAAAGACGCGAAGACCGTCTCCGTTCTTTGCGACCCAACCATCGCGATGCCTATCCTTGTGACGGCGCTCTCGCAGACAGGGACCAAGGCGCTCAAGCAACGGCGGCGTCCTCAATTCGGCTTTGGCCGCGACCTGAGCGTCAACTTCGGTTAGCGAGATCGCGGCGCGCGCTCCCGCTCAAGGCCCGGTTTGATACGAGGCTCGCGATCGGTCGTCTGATGTTGTAAACTTGTGGCAGCACGCTCGTCATCAACCCTGTTCAGGAGGTGAGTTCCAATGAGATTCCTAATAATAGTGTTTATGCTGGCCCTGCTCGTCTCGCCCGCCGCGCTTGCCGGAGGCGCCGAAAGATCGGACGAGGTGCAGCGTCTGAGGCGCGCTACCGAAGTCTTCAGAGAGATCATGCGAACGCCCGACAAGGGCATACCCGAAGACCTGCTCGACAGGGCCGAGTGCGTGGCCATAGTGCCGGGGTTGAAGAAGGGCGGGCTTGGAATAGGAGGCCGTTACGGC
>DASTET010000699.1:0-6127 GCA_035709445.1 Blastocatellia bacterium
CCGTCGCCGAGACTCCTTCCGGTCCGTTTATCGATGGCGGTCGGAGACTTACTTCAGAGCAATTCGCCATTGACCCTCACGTCTTTCAAGATGATGACGGGGCACGGTACATGTTTTACGCCACCGATTTTCTACACCACAGCCATATAGGGACGGGCACGGTAGTGGATCGGATGGTCGACCCGTACACGCTTTCAGGGCGGGCCCGCCCTGTGACCCGCGCGCGGTATGAATGGCAGGTCTATGATCCGAATCGCATAGAAAAAGGCGGGGTCCGCTGGTATACGGTCGAAGGCCCGTTCGTGCTCAAGCGCGATGGCCTCTATTACCAGATGTTCAGCGGCGGCAACTGGAAGACCATGACCTACGGCGTGAGCTATGCGGTGACCGACGATATCGAAAGTACTGATGAATGGTCGCAATACTGCGACGGCGAGCGCGTGCTGCCGATCCTGCGCACGATTCCGGGGAAGGTTATCGGGCCGGGCCATAACTCTGTCGTGCGCGGACCCGACAACCGGGAGTTATTCTGCGTCTATCATCGGTGGGATGAAGAGAGCCGCGCCCGCGTGCTCTGCATCGACCGCCAGGACTGGGACGGCGACCGCATCGTCGTGCTCGGACCTTCGACGACGCCGCAGCCCGCGCCGTCGAAGCCCGCAGTTGATGGCTTCGACGGCGACGGATGGGAGTTCGCCGGCGGTTGCTGGTCGGCGCGCGGGTCTGTAGCCGCGCAGGAGTATTCCGGGCCGACGGCCGAGGCGCGGTGCAGGGTCGGCTTTTCATCGTTTATTATGGAGGCGAGTCTTCGATCTCTCCTGGCCGACTCCGAAAAAGGGCATATCGGGGTGACCGTTATAGGGGGCAGGGAAGATGCGCTTCGCTTCGCGCTGATGATCCCTGAACGAAAAGCTGTGGCATCGTGGCTGACGCCGGAAGGATGGGCCGAGCGGCGGTTCGATTTACCTGAAGTCTTTCGTATGGATGCCTATCACCTGCTGCGCATCGAAGTCGATAACGGCTTCGCCCGCATTGCGCTTGACGGAGCAACGGCGCGGTGGGCCGGGCGCATCTTTGTTGAGCCGCAAGGTATTGCGCTCGTTACCGCCGATTCGCCGGCAGAATTCCGAGGCTTCGCGCTCACACCGGCGTTTGGTATCATCTCAAGGCAATAATGGGAAATATAATACTGGGACCGCGACCATCCGATTTCATCTGGGCCGGCGGCATTGAAGATACCTTCATACCTCAGACAAGACCAGGACACCGCGCGCTCGATGAGTATGAGTTGATGGGCCATTATGATCACTGGCGCGACGACATTGCGCTGGCGCGGGATGCCGGGATGTCGGCGCTCAGATGGGGCGTGCCGTGGTATCGCGTCGAGCCGCACCACGGCAAGTTCGATTGGAGCTGGACCGATCAGGTCTTGCCTTACATGGTCGAAGAGATGGGGATTACTCCCATTATCGACCTGATGCATTATGGATGTCCTCTCTGGCTGCGGCGCGAGTTTGCCAACGCGCGGTATCCCCGCGCAGTCGGAGATTACGCAGCCGCATTCGCCCGGCGCTATAAGGGGCTTGTCCGCTGGTACACTCCGCTAAACGAGCCGATAATCAACTCGCTTATGTGCGGCAAGCGCGGGCTGTGGCCTCCTTACCTGCGCGGCGAAAACGGCTATATCCGCATAATGCTCCAGCTTGTCAGAGGAATATTCAACACGGTGGAAGCGATCAAAGAGATAGACCCCGACACGGTCATGGTGCACGTAGAGGCTACGGGGCTGAGCCGCGCGGCGCGTCAGGACCTTGAGGTGCTGGCGATCGAGGAGCGGCGGCGCGGCTTTCTCTGTTACGACCTGCTGACCGGTCGTGTTACGCACGAGCATCCGCTCTTTCCCTGGCTCGTCTACAACGGCGCGTCCCCGAACGACCTCTCGCATATTGCGAGCCGCGCGATAAAGCTCGACGTTATCGGGATGAATTTTTACCCGCTGTGGTCTACACAGGAGCTTCACCTCGACAAAAGGGGGCGGCTCGCCTACCGCCCCACCGACCCTGAGGGGTCAGGCTTTGCGAAGCTGATCGAGGAGTATTACGACCGGTACAAAGTCCCTATAATCATCACCGAGACGAGCGCGCACCAATCGGAAGAGATACGCTCTCGCTGGCTCGAACAGTCACTGTCGGCAATAAAGGCGCTGCGCGGCCAGGGAGTGCCCGTGCATGGCTACACGTGGTTCCCGCTCTTTACCATGGTAGACTGGCGTTACCGCTTCGGGCAGGGGCCTGTAGAGGACTACTATATAGAGCTGGGGCTCTATACATTGAATAGAGAGGCCGGCGAGCCACGCTGGCTACCCACCCCGCTCGTCGCCGAGATGCGCGAATGCATAAATAACCCGGAGCAGTCGATAGGCCATCTTGAAGTGATTACGGAATCAAATATAGAGATAACAAAATCAGATATGGTGAATCTCTAATAATCTGCTAACTCGTCGTAACTGCTCAGCCCGATAAATCGGCTTAATCGGCTGTCAATTTTGACCGTGCGGTTTCAATCCAATGATTAACTCGGTATTGAACAGATCAATAACGTCCCTATTATAAGCCAGAACGTCCCGTAACACGCCCGCCTTTTTCGCATAAATGTGCGAGTTAAAGCAATTATTGAGCCGAATTCTGAGGTACGATACTTGCTCCTTTAGCGATACCCGCAACGGCAAGTAAAGTGCGCGCCCTTTCACGCGCCAACATACAAAGAGCTTGTTATAGGGATTTTTATAAGGAGAGGTATGAACAGAAACCACAGGCATGACCAGATACCAGCAAAAAGATTTAATGAAATTGCTCCTCCCTCAGGCCCGACCGATTATAAATTATTCGAGCCGGTCGAACAGAGTTTCGATTACGCGCCGGACCTTCTATGCCTTTCGCATCTGCGCTGGGACTTCGTATTTCAACGGCCACAGCATCTGATGAGTAGATGCGCAAAAGAGCGCAGGGTCTTTTTCATCGAAGAGCCCTCTTTTCACAACGACACGCTCGCTCAGCTCGATCTCAGGATGCGCGAAAGCGGCGTCTGTGTGGTTGTTCCCCGTCTGCCCAAGGGGCTCAGCGAAGATGAGATCAATTCGACTCTGAAGCTGCTCATGGATGAGCTGATCGCCAGTTGCCGGATAAGGGATTACGTGCTGTGGTACTACACGCCGATGGCCCTCCCCTTTACGAAGCACCTTACTCCGCAAGCCGTTGTCTATGATTGCATGGACGAGTTGTCCGCGTTCAAAGGCGCTCCCTCCTGCATGCGAGAGTGCGAAGCCGAGCTGCTCTCGACGGCGGACGTTGTCTTCACCGGAGGCCGCAGCCTTTATGAAGCCAAGCGCAAGCAGCATCGCAACATTCACATGCTTGCGAGCAGCATAGACGCGCCGCACTTTGTCCGCGCGAGGGGCTTGTTAGAAGAGCCCGAAGACCAGGTCGGGATTCCTCATCCGAAGCTAGGATATTGCGGCGTGATCGATGAAAGAATGGATGTCACCCTGCTCGATCGAGTGGCCGAAGCCAGACCCGACTGGCATCTTGTACTGATAGGGCCGGTCGTCAAGATAGACCCTTCCGAATTGCCTCGCCGCCCGAATATACACTACCTCGGCGGCAGGGATTACCGGCAGTTGCCAGCCTACCTGTCGGGATGGGATGTGGCGCTGCTCCCGTTTGCGCTCAATGAGAGCACAAAATTTATCAGCCCGACGAAGACGCCCGAATATCTGGCCGCAGGCAAGCCGGTCGTCTCAACGCCTATACGCGATGTGGTCCAGCCATACGGCGAAAAGGGGCTCGTGCGAATCGCAGAGTCGCATACGGATTTCATCAAGGCCGTCGAGGATTGTCTGAAAGGGGAGTCCTGCTCGTCCGACTGGCTCGCCAGGGTCGACGAGATGCTGGCTGAGAATTCGTGGGACAAGACCTGGATGCGCATGATGAAGGAGATAGACCTGGCAGTCGGCGCCCGTCAATCAGCCCTGAGGGCGCGGTCGCAGGATCTTAAACACTCGGCGAAAGGAGTCGGGCTTGGCCGCACGAGCAAAGACTGAACCTGAAGGCGACATTAATTGGCTGCGAACAAGGGAAGGGTAATAAAAAATGTTTGATTATCTAATCGTAGGAGCGGGGTTTGCCGGAAGCGTGCTTGCCGAGCGGCTCGCAAGGGGCGCCGGCAAGAAGGTCCTCATCATCGACAAACGGTCCCACATTGGAGGGAATGCTTACGATCACTATAACGATTCAGGCATCCTCGTGCACAGGTACGGGCCGCACATCTTTCACACCAACTCGCGAGAGGTCTTCGAGTACCTGTCATACTTCACCGAATGGAGGCGCTACGAGCATCGCGTGCTTGCAAGCGTCGACGGCCAGCTCCTCCCTATCCCTATAAATCTTGAGACCGTAAACCGGCTCTACGGTCTCAACCTCACATCGTTTCAAGTGGCGGAGTTCTTCGCGTCTGTGGCCGAGTCCAGGGCTGAGATACGCACTTCGGAAGACGTGATAGTGAGCAAGGTCGGGCGAGACCTGTATGAGAAGTTCTTTCGCAACTATACCCGAAAGCAATGGGACCTCGACCCGTCGGAGCTCGACGCCTCGGTCACGTCGCGCGTGCCCACGCGAATAAATCGCGACGACAGGTACTTCACCGATACTTATCAATCGATGCCGCTTCACGGCTACACCCGCATGTTCGAGAACATGCTCGACCACCCGAACATCAAGATCATGCTCAATACGGATTATAAAGAGATCGACAAGATCATCCCGTACCGCGAGATGATCTATTCAGGGCCTGTCGATGAATTCTTCGATTACCGTTATGGGAAGCTTCCTTATCGCTCCCTCGAATTCAAGCACGAGACGATAGACGCGCCGCTCTATCAGCCGGCGCCGGTTGTGAACTACCCGAATGAGCATCCTTATACTCGTATAACCGAGTTCAAGTATCTCACCGGGCAGGAGCACAACAAGACGAGCATCGTCTACGAGTATCCGCGCGCGGAGGGAGACCCTTACTATCCCGTGCCGCGTCCGGAAAACGCCGAGCTTTATAAGAAGTACCAGGCGCTGGCGGCAGCCGCGAAGGGGGTCCACTTCGTCGGGCGGCTGGCGACGTACAAGTATTACAATATGGATCAAGTTGTCGCGCAGTCGCTTACGATGTTCGCCAGGCTGACCGGCGTTCGTCGTTCCGAGATGGCAGCCGTGCGAGCCAACGGTCACAAACGCGCCTCGGTGCCGCTACAGATACAGCCACAGCCGACGCGTTGATGCTTCGACTTATTCCGTATTGCCGATGCGGACTACCGAGTATCTGTTCCAAAGCTTTTTCCTGGGCGGGTTCGAGTGCTCCACACATCGCACGCGATCAGGCAAGCGGCTCGATCTGATCGCAGCGACCGGGCACGACACCCACGCCCGCGCCGATTATGCCTGCCTGAAAGAGTACGGCATCCGCACGGTTCGTGACGGGATTCGGTGGCACCTGATCGAAAAGAGCGCCGGGCGCTACGATTTTTCGAGCGCGCTTCCCCTGATAAAGGCCGCCCGCGAGACGGGCACGCAGGTGATCTGGGACCTGTGTCATTACGGCTGGCCCGATGACCTCGACATATTCAGCCCCGAGTTTATACGCCGGTTCGCGCGCCTCGCGCGCGCCTTCGCGCGCGCGCTCGCGGATGAAACCGACTACGTGCCGTATATAGTCCCCGTCAACGAAATCTCGTTCTTCTCCTGGGCCGGGGCCACGGTAGGGCTTTTCTACCCCTACGCCACAGGGCGCGGTCCTGAATTGAAGCAACAGCTCGTGAGGGCGGCGATTGAAGCCGTAGAGGCATTCTGGTCCGTAACGCCCGAGGCCCGAATATTACACACCGACCCTATGATCAACATAGTAACCGACCCGGCGAGGCCGGAGGAGCGCGAAGCAGCCGAAGGGTATAACCGCGCTCAGTTCGACGGGTGGGATATGCTCGCCGGGCGATTGCACCCGGAGCTCGGCGGCCACCAAAAATATCTCGACATAATTGGTGTCAACTATTACCCGCACAACCAGTGGTTCTATCCTGGCGGCG
>DASTET010000700.1:0-9038 GCA_035709445.1 Blastocatellia bacterium
CGGGATAGTTGTTCTTGATGGCGTTGCCGAACTCCTGCCCGTACCCGGTCGAGCCGCGCGGGTTCGTGTAGAGCACTACGTAGCCTTCGGCGGCGTGATTGTGAAACTCGAAGTTGAACCCCACTCCGTACATCGAGTGCGGCCCGCCGTGGATGTAGAGTATGAGCGGGTACTTCTTCGAAGGGTCGAAATCGGGCGGCTTGACGATCCAGCCTTGAATCCGTTTTCCGCCCACCGAGTCATACCATATCTCTTCGACCTCGCCGAGGCGGCGGCCTTCGAGCAGGTCGTCGTTGACGGCGGTTATCTTTTTCGGCGTCGGCTGCTTGAGGTTGAAGACTACGACATCGCCCGGCTGTTTCGGGTCGGTGAGAACGCCGGCCATAAGCCCGGTCTTTGTCATCGATGAGACGGCGAGCTGGTGATTTCCCTGCGTTATCTGCCGTGGCGCGCCGCCTTTGACCGATACGAGCCACAGGTTGTTTGCGCCCCGGTCTTCGGCGGTGAAGTATATCCCGCTTGAATCGGAGGCCCACACCAACCCCGTCGGCGAGCGGTCGAACTCGCCCGCGAGCATTCGTTTGTTCTGTCCATCGATCTCCATCAGGTAGAGCTTCGACACGGTGTAAGAGTCATCGGTCTGGTCATACCCTGTATATGCGATCAAACGACCGTCGGGCGAGACGGTAGGGTTAAAGTCAGGCCCGTTCCGGTCCGTGAGCGTCTTGATCTGGCCCGTGGCAACGTTGAGCGAATAAATCTCGGCCCCTCCGCGAAGGTACTCGGCGTCGGGCTTTCGCACGCCGCTGAAAAGAATCGTTTGAGAATCGGGGGTCCACTGCGGGCTGCCGTGGTTGTAATCGCCTTCGGTAAGCTGTCGCGGCGTGCCGCCCGTGTCGGGTATCACGAATATATGCGTGAAGCCTTCGGGCCTAAACCCCGCGCCGTCTGCCCGGTAATCGAGCCGGTCGATGACTCTCGGCGGCTCGACCCATTTTGCGCCAGCCGGGCGGGGCGGCATCCGTACGGTGAATCTATTCGATGCCGGGACGGTCATATTGAAAGCTATCCGCTTGCCGTCGGGCGACCACTCGATATTGCTCGGCCCGCGCTCAAGCCGCGTGAGTTGGGTCTCTTCGCCTGTGTCCATCCACTTGACGAAGACCTGCGCGCCCTGCGGCTGGCCTGGCGCGACATAGGCCAGTCGCTTCCCGTCGGGCGACCATTTGGGCGAGGAGCCCTTTACGAGATAGCGATTTTTGCTCCCGTCCGCGTTCATGATCCAGATTTCGCTCTCGAACCGGTCGTTCACCTTATCGGTCCACCGCCGCGTGTAGACGATCTGGTTTCCGTCGGGCGATATCTGCGGCGAGGCCACATACTCCCAATCCATGAACAGCTCTAAGATCAACCGGTCTCTTCCGTTCGCAAACGCTGTCGCACAGAGCGCGATCAATAAAGCGAGCGATAAAAGACTCTTCATTTTTCTCATAATGAGACTCCTGCACTGAAATGATGTTCTCAATCCACTGGTATAGTTATCCGGCTATGTAGCGCGATTGTTGAGACTTGAATTCTAAGTTCCGCATGTATGCGGGTCAAGCTCGCTCTAAGGACATCAAATTGCGGGGGAGTCGGCGGTTGGTTATCATTACCGGTGACAGTGACATATGTTGGACAGGTGACAAGAGCATGGCAGACCTTACGCTCGATCATTCAGCGGTCGTCTCGCGCGATATGGACGCGGACATCGATTTCTATTTGCAGATGGGGTTCACGGTCGAGACGCGTTACGATGACTGGGCGATGCTCCGCGATGCGGGAGGCAGGGGGCTGGCATTGCTCTCGCCTTCGGGCAGCCACCCGCCGCACTTCGCGCTGCGCGCGCCGTCTCGCCGCTTTATAGAGCATCTCAGTAAAGAGCGCCGCCTGCGGGTTCTTGAGCACCGCGACGGGTCGGTTTCCGTCTATATGAAAGACCCAAGCGGCAACTGGCTTGAGGTGATCTTCTACCCTGAAGACGAGGAGGTAGGATACTGATGGAGCATTCACCGGGTTTTTTGAAGCTGGTCGGCGAGAGCAAGGGCCGCGTGCGCGAGACAACGCCCGAAGAGGTAAGAAAGAGACAGCAGGCGGGCGAGAGCTTCTATCTCGTCGACGTGCGCGAGGACAACGAGTGGCAGAAAGGCCATGCCGCAGGCGCTATACACCTGGGCAAGGGAATTATCGAGCGGGACATTGAGAAGACCATTCCGGACCACGATGCCGAGATCATCCTATATTGCGGCGGCGGCTATCGCTCTGCGCTCGCAGCCGACACGCTTCAACGGATGGGATACCGAAACGTCGTCTCGATGGACGGCGGATGGAAGCGGTGGCGCGAGCTGGACTACCCAACCGAGACCTGATAAGACCGCTGATGAAGACTCTTGAACCAACCGAGACAGACTCGCTCTTAAACGATCAGCCTCATGTCCTGCTATCCAGGAAACGCAGATGGGTAGTGACCGGGGGCATCATGCTTGGAATGTTTCTGGCCGCGCTCGAAGCGACCGTCGTGGGGACGGCGATGCCCACGGTAATAGCGTCGCTCGGAGGGCTGGATCGTTATAGCTGGGTCTTTTCCGCCTACCTGCTCACGGCGACCGTGACGGTGCCGGTGTGGGGGCGGCTGTCGGACCTATACGGCAGGCGGCCCCTCTATCTCGCGGGGGTGGCGTTCTTCCTTTTAGGGTCGGCGCTTTCAGGGGCCTCGCAAACGATCACGCAACTGATTGTTTTTCGCGCCATACAGGGGCTCGGCGCGGGCGGGCTTATACCGCTCAGCATGACGATAAACGGGGACATCTACACCGTAAGCGAGCGGGCGAGGATGCAGGGGCTGTTCAGCGGCGTGTGGGGCATCGCCTCTATCCTGGGGCCGCTTGCGGGCGGGTTTATAACCGACCAGCTCTCGTGGCGATGGGTCTTCTACATCAACATACCTTTCGGGCTGGCGGCGGCGGCGGTCGTAGGCATAGCGCTTATCGAGCCCAGGAATACGGAGCACCCGGTTATCGACTATGCCGGGGCGTTATGGCTCACGCTCTCGATCACGCTGCTTCTGGTCGCGCTTGTCGAAAGCGGCGACCCTTCGGCGTGGACGAGCCCGTTGATGATAGTGCCGGTCGTCGGGTTTGTGGTCTTCTCGGCGCTGTTCATATGGGTCGAGCGGCGCGCGACCGAGCCTATAGTACCGCTCGCGCTTTTCCGCAACCGGGTCGTGAGCGTCGGCTCGATAACGAGCTTTCTCGTAGGCGCGGCGATGTTCGGCGCGATATCGTTCATCCCGCTTTTCGTTCAGGGCACGCTCGGAGGGACGGCCACCGACGCGGGCAAAGTGCTGACGCCGTTCCTGCTCGGATGGGTACTGCTCGCGATAGTGGGCGGACGCCTCATGCTCAAGGTCGGGTATAGGCCAACGGTGCTTGCCGGGCTTGCGATACTGACGGTCAGCTTCGTCATACTCTCACTGTTCGACCAGGCGACGCCCAGATGGATGCTCCTGGCCGATGTCGGATTGATGGGCGCGGGGATGGGGCTTGTGATGCTCGCGCTGCTGATCACGATGCAGAACTCCGTCAGGCGAAACCAGCTCGGGATTGCGACCTCGCTCAACCAGTTCGCGCGCTCGATAGGCCAGACCGTCGGCGTGGCGGTGATGGGCGCGGTGATGACCATAAGCATCAGCTCGCGCATCGACGAGATACAACAGACGAGCGGGCTGCCGCAGGCCGAAGTCGAGCGGCTCGCGCACAACCTGAGCGCGATCGTAGAGCCCTCGCAGCGGGCCAATCTCTCGCCTTCGGTCTTACAGTCGCTCGAAAGAGTGCTGAGCGGCGCGCTTCATAACGTGTTTCTCGTAGGGGTCGGGCTTGCAGGGCTCGCGCTTATCTCCGGCTTCTGGCTGCCTGCCGCGCAGACAGGCCCTCCTATCGATATGGAGCCTGCGCAGTGCGAGCGTCTGCTGATGGCCGAGATGACGACAATCGATGCCGAGCACGAGCCGGATGCCGTAAAACGATCCGCAGATGAGCGCAGGTAAACGCAGATACTCTCTCTTCATTGGCGGCTCAACCCGTTTTTCTTCTTGATCAGGCTGACGAGCGCAGCCGGGCGGTCGGTCTTTATCGCATCTACGCCGAGCAGCGCCATGGCGCGGGCGGTATCTTCAGAATCGACGGTCCAGACCCAGACTTCGACACCTTCCCGGTGGGCCTTTTCGATAAGCTCAATCGAGACCTTTTTGTAATATACCGAGATCGAGTGCGGCTTGAATTTCAGCACCCGCTCGAGCGAGGTGTGATAATCTACCGTCCCGTCGTACCCGGGGTTTATGTGGAGCTTCAGCCGGGGGCCGAGCTCAGATCGCAGCTCCTTCGCCGTATCGAGGTCGGGCGGCTCAAGCACTACGCGGTCGAGGTCGGGAAAAGTCTTCAATAGATCGATGGTCTTTTCGACGAGATCATCAAAATGGTCGCCGCGCTTTATCTCTATATTGAGCAGCCCTGATCTTACCGAGCCGAGCAGATCGGCGAGCGTGGGCACGAAGCTTCTGCCGTCGTCTTCGCCGACCGGCTTGAGACGGCTCCCGCTAAGCTCTCTATAGGTCATGTCCGAGATACGCTTTGTGATCTGGGTCGGCGCAAGCCCCTCGACGCGACCGAAGCGGTCATCGTGGTAGAGGATAACAACGCCGTCACGAGTGAGCCTCAGGTCGGTTTCGATCCCGTCCGCGCCGAGACGCAAGGCGCGCTGAAAAGCGGGGATGGTATTCTCTGTGAACTCGCTTGCGCCGCCCCGGTGCGCGATGATGAAAGGGCGGACAGTCTCGCGAGATCGCGAGGCGCTCATCCTCGTCTGCGCATCGCCTGCCGCGTAGAGAACTGAAAAGAGCAGGGCGCATGGAACCAGAAATCGAATAGCGATTCGATAGATTACCGGCAGCAGCTTCATATGGCCCCCTGCAAACTTTCGCGCTCACTCGGCGAAATGTTTTTTCAACCGGTCGTAAGTGGTCCGAAGATCTTCGGGCAGCACTCGCGTCTCGCCCACGATTGAAACGAAATTAGCATCGCCCGACCAGCGCGGGACGACGTGGAGGTGAAGATGCTCGGCGACGCCCGCGCCCGCGGCCCGTCCGAGGTTCATCCCTATGTTAAACCCGTCCGGGTGATATTCGGCTTCGAGCGCCCTCTCGGCCTGCTTGGCAAGCTCGACCATCTCCGTCGTAGTGGCCTCATCGCTTTCTGCCAGGTCCGCTTTGTGTTCGTAAGGCACAACCATCAGATGTCCGCTCGTATAAGGAAAGAGGTTGAGTATTACGAAATTGAGCCGCCCGCGATAGACCACAAGCGACTCGCGGTCATCGGCCTGCTGCGCGCGGCAGAAGACGCAGCCTTCCCCCTTACCGCTCGAAGCGATATACCTGTAGCGCCAGGGACTCCAGATGTATTCCATGAGCAGAAGCCAGAAGTCAGAATTCAGAAGCCAGAAGTAAGACGTCAGAAGGTCGAGATTCAATCCCACCTCTAATATGCAGGCAAGTGACTGGCCCGCTTCGCCAGAGCTTCTGGCTCCTGGCTTCTGACTTCTGGCTTCTGTTTTTCATTTCCACAAGTATTCGAACTGCAATGTGGCTCCCGGAGCCTGAAGCACCCCTTCCGAGACGAGACCGCCGAGATCGGTCTTTGTCAACAGGTCGAGGATGGAGCCGCGACGCGGCTTCGGCGGAGTGACCACATAGGGCTCGCCTTCTATCCCCGCCAGTCTGGCTGCGGTCTTCAGGGCCGCTTCATAATTGCCGAGCTCATCGATGAGCTTTTCCTTGAGCGCCTCCTCGCCCGTATAGACGCGGCCATCGGCAAGCTGGAGGACTCGCTCGCGCGTGAGGCGGTCGGAGCGCCCTTCGACAACGGCGTTGACGAACTGGCCGTAAAGCTGGTTGATGATGCCCTGCAGGTACTCGCGCTCTTTCGGCGTAAGCTCGCGCGTGGGCGAGCCGGTGTCCTTAAACTCGCCGCTTTTTATAACCTCGGTACCCAGCTGCGCCCATTTGAGCAGGTTGCCATAGTTTACATACTCGGCGATCACGCCTATCGAGCCGGTGATCGAGCCGGGGTTGGCAACTATGTGATCGGCTGCGCAGGCTATATAGTAGCCGCCCGACGCGGCCACCGACCCCATAGAGACGACGATCTTTTTCTTCTTCTCGTCTCTCAGCCATTTCACCTGATCGTGTATCTCCTGCGAGGCGGCCACACCCCCGCCGGGGCTGTCTATGCGCAGGAGTATCGCGCGGACGCGGCTGTCGTCCGCATACATCTTCAACTGCTCGTTGACTGTCTTTGAATCGAAGATGACGCCTTCGATATAGACGACAGCGACGCGGTCGCCGCCGAGCCCTCCCCACCCGCCTTCGGTCGAGAGGGCAAGCGCTGCAAAAAAGATGACCGTGACGAAGAGAAAGAACCCGAGGCCCGCTATTATGAGGATGATTGCCAGCTTCGAACTTTTCACAGGCTTATCCGAAAAAGACCACGAATGCGAGCCGGGGGCTTGCGCATTCGTGGTCCGAAACTCTAGCCGGTCTTCCGAAGGGCGGACGTGCGGATTACTCTCCGCGCTTCTTATCCGAAGCCGTGCCCATCAGATTGGCTATATCGCCGAGCGTGGCCATACCGGAGCCCGTCTCCTGGTAAGTGCGCACGTCCTCCGGGTCATTCTCTTTGCCGACGGCGCGGGCCGAAAGCCCTATCTTCTTCTGCGCCGGGTCGAGCTTGAGTATCTTGAACGGGAGCACCTGTCCGATCTTGACCGCGTCTTCGGGTTTCTCGACCCGCTCGTCGCTCAGCTCAGAGACGTGGCACAGCCCCTCTATACCCTCTTCGATCTCGACGAACGCGCCGAAATTGGCGAAGCGGACGACCTTGCCCTTGACCACGTCGCCGAGCCGGTGTGTCTCAAAGAAGCGGTCCCAGGCATTCGGCTCAAGGTCTTTGATCGAGAGGCTAAGCCGCCGGTTTTCGACATCGATGTTGGTAATCACGGCGTCGACCTGCTGGCCCTTCTTGAGCACGTCGGAGGGGTGCTTGATCCGCTTGGTCCAGGAGATGTCCGATACATGGACGAGCCCGTCTATCCCGTCTTCGATCTCGACGAACGCGCCGAAATCCGTAAGCGAGCGGACCTTGCCCGATACGCGCGAGCCTATGTGATAACGGCCCGGCAGCGTCTCCCACGGATCGACGCTCGTCTGCTTGATCCCGAGCGAGATACGGCGGTTGTGCGGATCTACTTCGAGCACGACGGCCTCGACCTCCTGCCCTATGGAGAGGAGCTTCGACGGGTGCTTGAGCCGCTTCGACCAGGTCATCTCGGTTACATGAACGAGCCCTTCGACGCCCGGCTCGATCTCGATAAACGCGCCGTAATCGGTGAGGCTCACGACCTTCCCGTGAACGCGGGAGCCTATCGGGTAACGCTCGCCGACGATCTGCCAGGGATCGGGCATGAGCTGTTTATAGCCGAGGCTTATGCGCTCTTTCTCGCGGTCGAACTTGAGCACCTTGACCTGTACCTGATCGCCTACCTTGAGGATCTCGTTGGGAGAGGAGATGCGGCCCCAGCTCATATCTATTATATGGAGCAGGCCGTCTATTCCGCCCAGATCGATGAAAGCGCCGTAGTCGGTGATATTCTTGACCGTCCCCTCCATCACCACGCTCTCTTCGATGTTGGCGAGCGTCTCGGACTTCTTCTTCGATGTAGTCTCTTCGAGCACGGCCTTGCGCGAGACGACGACGTTGCCGCGTTTGCGGTTGAGCTTGATGACGCGGACCTCTATCTCCTGGCCGAGGTAGGAATCCGGGTTTCGCACCGGGCGGATGTCGACCTGTGAGCCGGGCAGAAAAGCGGAGACGCCTTCGAGATCGACCTTTAGCCCGCCCTTTATGCGGTCGACGACGCGGCCCGTGATAGTCTCGTGGCTCTGGTGGGCTCGGCGAAGCCGCTCCCACGACTGGACGCGCATGGCGTCGGCGCGCGAAAGCACCGCATAGCCGTCCTGGTTTTCGAGGCTCTTGATGAGCACATCGACCTCGTCGCCGCGTTTGACCGTGAGGTTGCCCTGGCGGTCGAGGAACTCCTCGCGCGGGACGATGCCTTCGGACTTGTAGCCGATGTCTATGATCACGTTTTGATCGGTGATGCCTACGACGGTGCCCCGGACGATCTCGCCCTCCTGCTTGGCGACGGCGCTCTCTTTCTCATAGGTCTCAAGCATCGCGCCGAAGTCCTGGTTGCCGCCCGCCTCGCTCCCCTGATCCTGAGAAGCGCTCGCATCGGCAGCAGTGGTAGCCTCTTCGGCTGCGCTGTTCGGGCCGGTGGTATTGTCGGTCTTGGCCAGCTCTTCTTTGGCGCTATCGGCCGCCGTGCTCACACCGGACTGGTTCAGGTTATCTGTCCCC
Source organism: Blastocatellia bacterium (assembly GCA_035709445.1). Classification (GTDB taxonomy): domain Bacteria; phylum Acidobacteriota; class Blastocatellia; order UBA7656; family UBA7656; genus DASTET01. The sequence continues at coordinate 8,508 of DASTET010000700.1, forward strand.
ATTATCTGGATGCTCCTCCTCAACTCGCATATTCATATAGTGTCGCAAGTCGTGTCCTGATGGTCGGACCTTTGCACTCATAGTAGCCTGATTGGCCTGACCCATCAAGCCTCGGAAACGACATGATGAGCGCGAACAATTTAGCCGACTCAGAGCCTGTGCCTCCCTGAGGACAGCGATTCTTCTCTTTGAAGGCCGCGCCTGCTCGCTCTATCAACCGGAATAGCGAGCACGACAACTTCAGGTTAAGATGTCGCTGGTGCTACGGAACTCTCTCAATTCAAAGAGAGCGTGGCAGGACTCTGATTGCACGTGCCTGTATGTTTGTCGCTCCATATCATTATGAGGCAAGGCACAACTCTACACTTTCGCGTAAATCATGTCAAGAATACAGAAGCCGGGGAAATAGGAGCCAGAATCCAGGAGTCAGAAGCCAGAATCTATTATCTACAGTTGTCGGGCATCGCCCAGGCCATAGCAGTTTCAATTTGCCTTCTGGCTTCTGACTTCTGATTTCTGACTTCTGGATTC
>DASTET010000701.1:0-9471 GCA_035709445.1 Blastocatellia bacterium
CATTTCGCCATAGAGACGGCGGCGAGTTCGGCTATGATGACCTGGCAGACGACGTGGCCTCGATAATCCGCGACCTCGGCGAATCGAGCGCCATTATCGTGGCCGAATCTTTTGGCGGAGGGGTCGCGCTCACGTTTGCCCTCCGCTTCCCGGGGATGGTCGACCGGCTGGTTATAGTCAACTCCTTTCCGCGATATCGCGAGAGGGTGAGGATAAAGCTTGCGGCCTGGTTCTCTTCCGTCGTGCCCTTCCGGATGATAGGACCCGTGCGGCTGATGGCGAGCGCGCTCGGTCTTTACATAGACGGGGTCACGGGGTCGGATCGCCGGAGGTTCTTTCAGATCGTGCGCGAAGTCGACAGCCGGGCTTACGCCAGGAGATTGCAGCTCATCTCGGAGCTTGACCTCGACGACCGGCTCGCAGAGATCGAGGCGCCTACCCTCCTGATCGCAGCCGAGCGCGACCTGCTGGTTCGCTCCGTCCGCGAGGCGAGGTTTATGTCCGCACGTATCCCGAATGCCCACGTAAAGATTATTAAAGGTGTCGGACACGCCTGCCTGCTCGGCAACCGCGTAAGACTGAGCGATATTCTCTCGGAGTAGTCTGAATCAATTCGCCTTGCGCCGTTTCTTCGACATATCGCGCCTGTGATAAACGAAGAAGCGGCCTGTGACGCCGATCCGCCTGTAATCCTTCATAAACTCCGCAAGCTCAGGGTAGCTCAGTATGGAGAGGTCGTTATTAAAAAAGCCAAGCTCGTCTATGACGTATTCTGGCCGGGTCTCGCTCAGCTCGCGCACAAGCTCGGCGCGAGCCGGTGCCGTCTCATCCTCACCGAGCAAGAACCCGTGCTGGCCCCCGAAATAATGAACGTCGGCTGCCACGCCCGTAAGAGGCTGTGTGCTCAGATACCGCGAGGCCGGAAGCAATCCGGACCAGTAATAGATCTCAGGCCGATAACCCCAGACAAAGAGATAATCCTGCGGGCCTTCAGGCACTCGCCCGCGCGGGCCATCGAGCCTGAAGGCTTCAAGCGGAGCCTGCTCTGCCGCGTCGGCCCCACCCGGCCACTTCCTGACCACAGCCGCAACCATTCTCTCTTCGCGTTTCAACCTCTCGTGAAACCACCCGGCGGTCATCTCGCTCTTTGACCCGCGAGCCTGATCAAACGCCACAACGAGCGTCCGACCATGAAAGCGGACCAGAGTGAAAATGAACCCGAGCACTATTATCGCCAGCACTCCTCCACGCAGAAGCCGCGCCTTCCCTCCTCGTCCGAGCGCGCCTGCTGTTTCAAAGATTCCCGTGAGCCCGCGCGCCCCGATCAGACAGAGGCTCGGAATGATCTGAAAGAAATAGTGCCCGAAGAACCTGCCGCCCACCGCCATCGCCGCATACGAGACGGCAAGCCATAAGAGAATGGTCATGTCCGCGCTCGACCTGCTGTCAGCCTCGAAACCGGCTTCAGGAGCCGGTTCTATCCGCGCTCGCCTTTTGTTCTTGAAGACTCGCCAGACGACGAAGGCGAGCGCGAATAGCAGCGTGTTGTTGAGCGAGAGATAAGATATAGTCTGGCGAAGGGCCGTCAAGACCACCTCGCTCGCGGAATGATAACCCGCATACCGCGCGCCCCAATCCCATACGAAGCTCTTATACGCGGGCCAGGCTCCGTTTAAGGCGATATAGAGCCAGAACGGCGCTGCGCCTGCTGCGAATCCTGCTGCCGCCGCCAGAGATGAAAACAGCGCATCGCTTCTCCGCAGAGTCGAGCGGGGTGCAAGGAGCGCGAAGATAAGAAGCAACGCAAAGAATAAGAGGTCGAACGAGCCCTTCGGATTTATCTGGAACGCGACCCCGGCGAGCGCGCCTCCGATCAGGGCAAGCGATATATGTTTCCTTCTTTGATATTCCGAGGCGGACCGCGCAAACAGGTATGCGGCTGCCGTGTAGGGCAGCGTCATAAGAAAATCGGTATTGAGCCCTTGAACGTGCCCCGTGGTATAGGTCGTGCTGAAGACCGCAAAGAATACGGCAGCCAACAGGCCCGTCCGCCTGTCGTAGAGCCGCGACCCGAAAAGGTAGACCACAGCCGAAACCGCTACCGAATGGAAGACCGTAAACAGACGGATTGTGAGTATGTGCGCGCCGAAGAGCTTGAACAACGCGGCATACAGCAGCGCGATTGCGGGCGGCTTGTCAAAATATATCTCGCTGTAGAGCATCCGCCCGCGAAGTATCTCTTCGGCTGCCGTGAACCACAATCCGTCGTCCTGAAACAGGTGGCCGATGTAGGGTATGCGGAGGAGAAAGCTTATAAACAGCAGGGCCAGGAAGACCCTTATCGCCGTCGCTCGCCCTGAGAGGTCCCGGCTGAGAGGCGGCTGATCGCTACCCGATTCGAGAGCAGGTGCTTGCACGGTATCAGATAGAACTGCCGAGGGTGACAGGCAGAAGAGTCGGGCTTCCGGCATCGGTATGGACCCCGACGGCGGCGTCCAGCTCGTCGGCCAGGTTAACCGGCGTATTCGAGAGCGAGCGAAAATCGAATAACCTCACATCCATCAACTGCGACGGAGACACGTTGCCGAGGGCCTTCAGCATGGAGCTGCGTATCTCAGGTATCTCGTCTTCAAGCTCATCGATCAGACGTTTGACCCGCTTCCGCTTCAGGTTCTCCTGCGACCCGCAGAGATCGCAGGGGATGATCGGATAATTCTCAAGCTTCGCAAAAGCCGCGATATCGGATTCCCGGCAATAGGCCAGCGGGCGAATGACCATATTGCGCCCGTCATCGCTGCGGAGCGCGGGCGGCATCGCCTTGAGCGAGCCGTTGAAAAAGAGATTGAGCAGCAAGGTCTCCAGGATGTCATCGGCGTGATGGCCGAGTGCGATCTTCGTGCACCCTTCCTCGACGGCGGTCTGGTATAGAATGCCACGGCGCAGCCGGGAGCACAGCGCGCAGGTCGTCTTGCCTTCGGGTACGATGGCTTTCACTATCGAAAAGGTGTCCCGCTCGATTATTCGAAAGCGGACTCCTGACCTGCTGAGGTAACCGGGCAGAACGTCAGCGGGAAACCCCGGCTGTTTCTGATCGAGGTTCACCGCAAGCAGGTCGAACCTGACCGGCGCGCGTCGCTGCAAGTCCCGAAGCAGCGTGAGCAGCGTGTAGCTGTCTTTGCCCCCGCTCAGACAGACCATAACCCGGTCGCCCTCTTCGATCATATTGAAATCGGCTATGGCTTGGCCTGCGCCTCGTAATAGCCTCTGTTTCAGTTTCTGGTATTCAGTATTTTCCGTCATGGCCCAAAGCGCGATAGTAACATACGGCGTAAGCTATTGTATATTGGCAGGTGCGGTGGTAACCTTTAATTCCTTTACTTGCCGAATACAGATAAAGATAGACAGGATTAACTCTGCCTTCGCCCTCCTGCGTTATGAGGTTGGCAGTTTCGATCTCTGTATCGAGGATGAAAGCAACGTCAACCTCATACAGATCAACACCGAGACGCGCGAATACCTGTTTACTGGCTGCGCAGGCCTTTTTGTGGGCGGCACAGCCAGTTTTACAACGAGAGGGTGCACTCTCACCATACAGGACAATCAACCCGATCGCAGAGTGTTGATAAGGGTCGATACCTGTCAGAATAGAGCTACGGGATCAGTTCGTCTCCTGGCGCAGGGCACAACACTTACTATCACTGACAGAAACACGAATAACAATAGTTGCGCTTGCAATTAAGAGCGGCGGAGGAACGAAGTGGAGAGGGTCGAAGTTGAATGCTATGCCGGGGGCCGCGCCGATGAGCGCCCCCGCCGTGTAGTCATTGGGGGCCGCGAGCACAGGGTCGCCCGGCTGCTGAGCGCGAGTGTTGAAGAGAGCGCCGGGTCGAGAGATCGTCTGCACCGATTTCGTGTGATGACCGAAGACGGGAAGGTGCTCGCTCTGCTTCGCGACGAGGACGGCAAGTGGTATCTGGAATGAATGGACAAGGATTGACAGGATTAACCGCAAAAGATAAGGGAGAGACGAGGATTTGATTCAACTCCATTGTCAATCCTGTCAATCCTGTCCATTCGACTATCATTTCCTTCGCAGGGGGACCCACTGAGGGTCGAAGCTTGTGCCGAGAACAAGCCGCACCATCAATCCATAGCTGCCAATCCCGGCCTCCACGCGGTTGGCTTTCAAGAAACCGTCATAGACCCTGGCCTGCAAGCGGCTGATACCCTCGTCGATATTGCGTCTTGCGCGCTCGCCTATGGCGCGCAGGTCGGCTATGACTTCGGGCGAAAGCCGTAAAGCCTCTTCCGCCTCGCTATCCTGGTTCATCTCGCTCCTCGAATCGACCGAGGGCCTCGGCAGGTGGTGATAGAGCGCAACCCAGCCCGAATATCTTATCGCCGCCGTATCGGACCGCAGGCACGCGATCAGCCCCACAAAGCTCGCTTCGCTCTCGTCTGCGAAGCCTGCAAGGTGCGCCCACTCGTGAGCCAGCGTGAACGGTCGCTCGAAAGGAAGCAGGTCGCGGTCGAGTATCACTTCGTGTCCGAACGGGTTTACGAATCCTTCGATGCCGGCAGACGCAAAATACGAATTGAGCAACGAGCGCTTTGGTGCGGCGGGAGAGATGCCGCTGCGATTGCCCATCTCTTTGACTGCCTGATCGAATGATTCATGCAGCCTGGCCCGCCACTCCTCTTCCGCAGGCCACCTCTCGGCGCGCGCGGCGGCGGACTCTCGGTTGAGCTGCGCGACGGTCTCGCGAGCCAGATGCTTCAAACCATCTGTCGTCAGCCGCCGCTCGTCGTACTCAAGCTTCCGGGCGAGAGGCGACCTCATATAGTTGAAGCCCCAGAAAAGCTCGAAGACGAGAAACAGCGCGGCTACAAGCACAACAGTATGAAAGAGCAGACGCCCCGCAGCCTGTCCTCGATGCCCGCGCCCCGCTTTCACGAGCCGGATGCCCCACCATATGGGAAGCCCCGCCACCGCTGCTATGAGCAAGAGATCGACGACCGCGAACGGCGCAAGGTTCGTCGCAGGCGTGAGTATCGATTGCAGGACAGGATATATGCCGTTCGAATAGAACCGCTCTACGACGCTTTGCGGAAGGGGAATAAAGAGCAGCGACAGGGCGAGCGTGATCGTTGCAAGCTTTAAGAGGAGCAGGATAGAAATGCCGCGTTTCATAAATCGCCGCCGTATGCCTGTCGCCGTTTTGTTATGACTCACGCGAGGGACGGCCCCCTTCCCTACTATTATGTTTCGCGTTTAGCGCCGCTCGGCCAGGTCGCCCACCTGATGGATTTTCATCGACAGAGAGATGGATCGATCTTTGAACCGGCCCGCCATGACGATCACGTTCTCGCCCCGTTCGGCCAGCTCGTATCGAAGGAGACCGTCGTCGGCGTGCGCGAGCAGTTGCGTAGATTCAGGCGAGACGGCTTCGAGCAGATAAGGCTCGACGCCCCACGAGGCTGCGAGCTTGCGACAACTGCTCTCGACCGGCGTGAACGCGATTATCCTCTGTCGCGGGCGAATCGCCGCAATCCGGCGGGCCATATGCCCGCTTTGACTTATCACCACTATCAGGCGGCAACCGATCTCTTCGGCAGCGAAGTTGGCGGCCTCGGCTATCGCCCGCCCAAACGAGCCGGTGCTGCTGCCCATCCCCGCTCGCCTCATGGTCTCTCTCGCAGGCACGCCCATCTCCTCGGTCGAGCGGACTATTCGATCCATCATCACCACGGTCTCTACCGGGAATCGCCCGACAGCCGTCTCGCCCGACAACATCACCGCGTCCGAGCCGTCCAGTATCGCGTTCGACACGTCCGAGGCTTCTGCGCGCGTGGGGCGCGGGTTCTCGATCATCGATTGGAGCATCTGCGTGGCGGTGATCGTCAGCTTCTGCGCGATCAAAGCCTCGCGCAGTATCATCTTTTGAAGCACGGGCACGCGCTCCGTGCTCGTCTCGACCGCGAGGTCGCCGCGCGCCACCATAACGCCGTCTGACGAATCGAGGATGTTGGCGAAATCGTCGATGGCTTCCGGCTTTTCGATCTTAGCGATCAGCCTCGCATCGCCGCCGAACCGCTTTATAAGATCGCGCGCCCGCTTGCAGTCTTCGGCCCGCCGGACGAAAGACTGCGCCACAAGATCGATCCCTCTCTCTATACCGAACCTCAGATCGGCCACGTCTTTTTCGGTTATCGAGGGGATAGAGATTTGCGCGCCCGGAAGATTGATCCCCTTGCGCGAGCCGAGCGCGCCGCCGTGTATCACGCGCGCCAACACATCGGTCTCAGAAGTGTCGAGGACCTGCAACTCGATCTCGCCGTCGCTTATAAGGATTCGGTCGCCCGGCTTCACCTCTCTCGCAAGCAACGGGTAGTTCGCTGAAAAACGCCGCTCATCGCCTTCGACCTCTTCGGTGGTGATGGTAAGCTCTGCCCCTTCTTCGAGAATCACCTCCCCGCCTCTTATGTTGCCGGTCCGTATCTTCGGACCCGACAGGTCGAGCATGACGGCGACGGGCTTTTTCAGATCGGCAGCCACCCTGCGTATGCGCGCAATGACTTCGCCGTGGTGGTCGCGCGCGCCGTGCGACATATTGATGCGGGCGACATCCATGCCCGCGATGATAAGCTGGCGCAGTCTCTCTTCCGACTCAGAGGCCGGGCCGATAGTTGCGACTATCTTTGCTCTTCGCATATTTACACACGAGCCTCAATCATGAACCTGCGAGGGCGCGGTTGACCGCTTCATCGAGCGTGCGGGCATGAGACTGGTTATACCCGATGAGGTGCGCGACTGCTCGCCCGCTGCGATCAAAGACGAGGGTCTGCGGAATGGCGGTCTCTTCCGTTCCCAGATAAGCGACGAACATCTCATCGGTAGCCAGCCCGATGGTGTAGGAAATACTGTACTGGTTCATGAACTTCTTTATATCTTCGGCAGAAGACCTCCCCCGGTCGTCTATGTGCATGCCTATAACCTCGACCCCGCGAGCCCGGTTCTGATTCGCTATCCGCACAAGCTGCGGCGTGCCCTCGCGGCATGGAGGACACCACGTCGCCCAGAAATCTAGCACGACTACTTTGCCGCGAAACTCGGACAGCTTTATCGTGCGACCGTCCATGGTCCGCACCTCGAAATCGGCAGGCACTCTCTTCGTATCCTTATCGGAGACAGGCGTGCCCGGCAGCACTATCTTCGGATTGTTATCGACCTCGGTATGCCCGCCAAGCAGCGTGTAGCCGATGGTCGCAATCAACGCGACGACGACGACGGTCGCAATGATGCGCCCGGGGGTCCAGAGATTATCATTCTTTTCCGTAGCATTCTCACTCATCTCTCACCTCTCGAACGAGTATCCTACCACAGCAAGCTTCAGAGGCCATCGGCCGCCGTCGATCACTCCGAGCCTTCTGGAGGCGGCTCCTGATCTACGCTCTCATCGACATCCGCGAGCGGGACCGACACTCGATAATCTTCCGATGCCCAGTTGCCCAGATCGATGATGCGGCACCGCTCGGAGCAGAACGGGCGGTCGGGATTATCTTTCCACGCGGTGGGCTTGCCGCAAATAGGACACTTCAGTGGCATAGCCTAATGATACTACGGAGACCGGTCGCAGATGAACGCGGAAAAACGGGCGGGCCGAAATGCGTTTGCTGGACCTTTGCGCGTTGACCTGAGTTCATCTGCGGCAATTCGGCTTTGATTTACATTTCCTTGCTGCGTGATATAATCCGCCAGTTTTATTGGCCACAACACAGGAGGGAAAGCGATTGTGTCGAAGACCGAAAAGAAGGCCAATCTGCTTGCTCGCGCGCTCGGATTCATAGAGAGGGCCGGGAACGCGCTCCCGCATCCGGCCACTCTCTTCGCCATCATGGCGCTGGCCGTCATAATCATCTCGGCTATCGCCGCGCAGTTCAACATAGCAGTCACGCATCCCGGAACCGGCAAACCCATACAGCCAGTCAGCCTGCTCTCTCTTGCGGGGCTCCACCGGATACTTACAGAGATGGTGACGAACTTCACCGGTTTTGCCCCGCTCGGCACGGTGCTCGTCGCATTGCTCGGCATAGGCGTCGCGGAAGGGAGCGGGTTCATAGGCGCGGCGCTCAAGCTGCTCGTGCTCTCGGCTCCGCGCCGGCTGCTCACCTTCGTCATAGTCTTTGCCGGGGTGATGTCGAACGCGGCCAGCGAGGTTGGATACGTTCTTCTTGTGCCGCTTGCGGCGGTTATCTTTCTGGCCGTCGGTCGCCACCCTATTGTGGGTCTCGCAGCCGCATTCGCAGGCGTTTCGGGCGGCTACAGCGCGAACCTCCTTCTTGGAACCGTCGACCCGCTTCTTGCCGGGCTCTCTGAAGAGGCCGCGCGCATAGTTACCCCTGAGTATCAGGTCAACCCTGCGTGCAATTACTATTTCATGGCCGCATCGACCTTTCTCATATCCGGGGCCGGGACGTTCATAACCGAGAAGGTCGTGGCCCCTCGATACGGCGAGTACACAGGGGAAGAAAAGATCGAAGAGATCACCGAGATCACCCGAGAAGAGAAGCGGGGGCTGTGGTTCGCCCTGATTGCCGCGCTCGTCTTTATAGCAGTGATTCTGCTGGGGACTGTGCCTTCAAACGGGTTCCTCCGCGACCCGGCGACCGGGGGGCTTCTGCGCTCGCCCTTCATGTCGGGAATAGTCGCCCTGATATTTGTGTCGGGCGCGCTTTTCGGCATCGCATACGGTCTGGGGGCGGGCACGATAAAATCCGACAGCGATGTGGTAAAGGCGATGGGGAAATCGATGGAGACGCTCGGAGTCTACCTCGTGCTCGTCTTCTTCGCGGCCCAGTTTGTGGCCTTTTTCAACTGGACGAATCTCGGTTTGATCTTCGCCGTGAAAGGCGCTGAAGTGCTCAGGGCATCGGGGCTCGGGACCATTCCGCTTATCGTCACCTTCGTGATGGTATCGGCCACTATAAATCTCTTTATGGGGAGCGCATCGGCCAAGTGGGCCATCATGGCGCCGGTCTTCATCCCGATGTTTATGCTGCTCGGCTACTCGCCTGAGTTTACACAGGCTGCCTATCGCATAGGCGACAGCGTGACCAATATCATCTCGCCGATGATGTCTTACTTCGCCCTCATAGTCGCTTTCCTTTCGAGGTACGAAAAGAAAGCGGGCATCGGGACGATAATAGCGACGATGCTCCCGTATTCGGTCTCTTTCCTCATAGTGTGGACTCTTCTTCTGATCGTGTGGATAATGTTCGACCTGCCGCTCGGGCCCGGCGCAACTCTTTATATCCAACAGCCCGGAGGCTGAAAAGCAGAATCCTTAACGGTCAAAGTCGATATTGAACCATAGAGGACACCGCAGGAACACAGAGGATTGATAATTCCTCTGTGTTCCTGCGGTGGTTCAAATGCTATGTCTCGACCAGGAACTGAATCACCCCGGCGCT
>DASTET010000702.1:0-2221 GCA_035709445.1 Blastocatellia bacterium
ATAGACATGGCCGAGCACTCAAGGTGCCAGCCCGGCCGGCCCTCGCCATAAGGGGTCTCCCAGCGTGGCTCGTCCTCCTCCTTGGGCGCTTTCCACAAAACGAAGTCGCGCGCGTCGGCCTTCTCATACTCGTCGACGTCCACGCGCGCGCCCGCGATGTTGCCTTCGAGCTTCAATCCCGAAAGCCGTCCGTAGCCGTCGAACGAGGCGATGCTGAAATAGAGCGAGCTGTCGCTTTTATAGGTGTGGCCGTTCGCTTCGAGTCTCCGCATGATATCGACCATTTCGGGGATGTGGTCGGTCGCGCGCGGCAGCTCTTCCGGGCGCTCGATGTTGAGCCGGTCGACATCTTTCAGGAACTCTGCGATGTAGAACTCGGTGAACTCCCTTAGCGGCTTGCCCTGCTTGCGCATCTCGCGGATGATCTTGTCTTCGATGTCGGTTATGTTCATGACGTGATAGACCTCATAACCCAGGTACTTCAAGTACCGGCGCAGCAGGTCTACCGCGACGAACGTCCTGAAGTTTCCTATATGACCGTAGTCATAAACCGTAGGCCCGCACGCATACATCCGCACAGTATTGCCTTCCAGCGGTTTGAACTCTTCGAGTGTGCGTGTCAGCGTATTCTTGAGCCTCAACATAAAATGGAATGGTATCGAACGCGAGTCGGGACTGTCAAAGAGAGAAGCCAGAAGCCAGAAGCCAGAAGCCAGAAGAAAAACGGAAGCCTTCATTCATTTTACCGCTGAAAGACACTGAAAACTGCGATGGAGCTTCTGGCTTCTGGCTTCTGGCTTCTGACTTCTGACTTCTTTTCTTCGCTACATCTGTAAGGATTTCACTTCGAGGTATTCTTCAAGCCCGTACTTGCCAAGCTCGCGGCCGTTCCCGGATTGCTTGTATCCTCCGAACGGGGCCATAGGGTTGAAGCTGCCTCCGTTTATATCGACCTGGCCGGTGCGCAGCCGCCGCGCCACGCGCTTTGCCCGCTCCGCGTCCGACGACCAGACGCCGCCAGCAAGGCCATAGACGGTATCGTTGGCTATCCGCACCGCGTCGTCTTCATCTTTATAAGGGATGATCGAAAGTACCGGCCCGAAGATCTCCTCGCGGGCAATAGCCATATCGCTTCGCACGTTTGCAAAGACGGTCGGCCTGACGAAGTAACCGCGCTCGATCCCTTCAGGCGGCTCTTCTCCGCCGGTGACGAGCGTCGCGCCTTCTTCTATGCCTTTCCTGATGTAGCTGCGCACGCGCTCGCGCTGCATCTCGGAGACGAGCGGTCCGAGCTTTGCCTTCCCCTCTCGCGGGTCGCCCAGCGTGAAGCCTTCGGCCGTCTCTTTTGCGATCCTCACCGCTTCATCCTGTTTATCCTGCGGGACGAGCAGACGTGTATGCGCCGAGCAGGTCTGGCCTGAGTTGAAATAGCAGTTGTTGACGCTGCTGCGTACTGCTTTCTCGAAGTCGGCGTCGTCAAGGACTATGCTCGCCGATTTGCCGCCAAGCTCCAGGGCCACTCGCTTTACGGTCTGCGAAGCAAGCTCGCTCACGCGCTTTCCTGCGCGGGTCGAGCCGGTAAAGGAGATCATATCGACGTCAGGGTGTGAGGCCAGCGCCTCGCCCACGACGGGGCCAATACCGGTCACAAGGTTGAAGACGCCCGCGGGCAGATGCGCTTCGTCTATGATCTCGGCCAGTATGAAGGCCGTAAGCGGCGCGACTTCGCTCGGCTTGAGCACGACGGTGCAGCCGGCGGCGAGCGCGGGCGCTACCTTCGCCACCACCTGGTGGAGCGGATAATTCCACGGGGTTATGCAGCCGACCACGCCCACCGCTTCGCGAACGACGAGCGAATTGCCCACCTGTTCTTCGAATGAATATTCGCCAAGCAGCTTCGCATAATAACCCATCACCATTGCGGGCAGCCCCGCCTGCACGGCGGTCGCAAGCGGGAGCGGCATGCCGACTTCGCTTGCGATGACGGCGGCGATATCGCCTTTTCGCGCGGCCAGCTTATCCGCGATTGATTTCAAGTATGCGGCCCGAGTCTCGACCGGCGTAAGCGACCAGCCGTCAAAGGCGGCGCGGGCGGCGGCCACGGCGCGGTTTACATCTTCGGGCGTGCCTTCGGGTATTCGCCCCATCACTTCTTCGGTCGTTGAATTGATTACATCGAGCCTGCCCGAACCGGCAGGCTCTACCCACTGGCCGTTCACGT
>DASTET010000703.1:0-5130 GCA_035709445.1 Blastocatellia bacterium
GGCCAGCCACCCCGAGCTTGAACGGGGGAAGCATCTTTTTGAGCGCGCCGTCTTCCGGGCTCAACACTACCCCGGTCCGTACCAGGACGAGCCTGACCGACAGGTCGCGCACGGCTTCGGCTTCGGCTTCCCACTCCTTGCAGACATCGCTCAGAAATCCCACGCCCGCCGGGGAATCCTCATCGACCGGCCTATCGCCTGTGTCGCCATAGAGGCCGACCGCTGAGCCTGAGACAAAGACCTCCGGCCTCGGCTGAGCCCGTCGAATCGCCTCGACAAGGTTTCGAGTGCTTATCACTCGCGAATCGCGTATCCGCCTCTTCTGTTCGTCTGTCCATCGGCGAGCGGCTATAGACTCGCCCGCCAGATGTACAACCGCCCCGACATCTTTGAGCGCCTCAGCCGGCGGAGGTCCGGAAAGCGGGTCCCATCCGTGCATTTCGGCAACCGCAACTCCACGCGCCTTTTCCGGAGCCCTCGAAAGCCCTATAACCTCATGCCCCGCGCCCGCAAGCGAGCGCGACAGGCTCCGCCCTATGAGCCCCGTCACTCCTGTCATCAGTATCTTCATCCCCTCTCTCCTTTCATCCCCGTTCTTCCACCTGGCCTCCTATTCTACTCCTCTTGCCTCCCTGTAAGCTTAGACAGATTCATTTTTTCTGTCAAGATTTACTTAGAATTTTTCTGGACAGCAAAAGATTAAATTTGAGTTTGTTTATATATTATCTTGACAAAATCGAGACATAGAAAGAGAATGCTCGTATGATTGAAGAAGACAACAATTTCAAGGCACCGCGTTACAGAATAGGGACAGTTACCAGGCTTACTGGCTTATCGGCTGACGTGATACGAGTATGGGAGCGGCGGTATGGGGCGGTAAAGCCGTCGCGGAGCGGCGGCGGGTCAAGGCTGTACTCCGAAGAGGACGTGGCCCGGCTGAGGCGGTTGCGTCAGGCGATCGAGCGGGGGCACAACATTGGCCAGGTGGTGAAGCTGGAAGAGTCCGATCTTGAGCGATTGCTCGGCGAGGCGAGGGGTGCGGCGGACGAGCCTGACCCGTACAGGCTATCACGCGAGCGGTTCACGAAGGCGATAGAGCGCATGGATGTAGTCGCAGCGGACCTTGAGCTGAGTCGAGCGGCCACGCTCTTTCCCGCGCGCGCGCTCATAAAAAAGATCGTCGCTCCAATCCTTGACGAAGTGGGTGAAAAATGGGCGCACAAGGATATAGGAGTGGCGCACGAGCATCTGGCGAGCAATCTTTTGCGCAATCTGCTCAGCTCGCTCTTTCGGCTCTATCCGCCCGGGAGCGCTGCCGAGACGATGGTTATGGCCACGCCTGCCGGTGAGCGTCACGAGTTCGGGTTGCTGCTTGCGGCGCTGCTCGTAGCGACGCACGGGTGGAAGACTGTCTATCTCGGCGCGGACCTGCCTGCGAGCGAGATAGTGTATTCGGTGCGGCTTACGGGGGCGAGGTTCCTGGCCCTGAGCATCATAGGCCCGGGCGATGAGAAGATCGAAAAGGAGCTTGAGGCGATAGCCAGCGAAGTCGGGCCGGGCGTGCGGGTATGGATAGGCGGGGCTGATGCGGTGAACTACAGGGAGTTTATCGAGCGGGCCAACTGGGTGCTGATACGCGATCTGGATGATCTTGACGACAGGCTGAAGAGATAAGTACTCGCGTTTATGCTCGGGGCCATCAGCGAGACCGTTCAAGCAAAGAGCGATCAACCACCGAGGACACCAGGGAAGACAGAGTATTGATTATTCCTCTGTGATCCTGCGGTCTCCTCGGTGGCTGAAAACCTTCTCGCGCAGGCGGGCATTACGTTTTTATCACTGCTCTTTTTCGGATTCCAGTTCTCCCATCAATGTGAGGAGCCTGGTCAATGTCTTTTCGCTCACGTCTTCCTGAAAGATCAGCCTCATCAATGCGACCTGTTTCTCGGAAAGCGACATATTCTCTATGTGGCGTTGCGTCAGCCTTCCGACGGAGTACTCGGCAGCCCTTTTTCTCAAACTCTTTTTCCACTGTTGAAAGCTGAGTATCCGTCCTCTGTTTGCTTTTTGCTGGTCTGCAAAATTGATGATTGAGGGTTGGTCCGGCACGGGAAGGCGCACGATGTTGACAGGCGTTGAGGGCATGGCTACGGCGGCGGGCGCGCGCGACCGAAACTTGCGCCTTCTCTTTTCTGCTATCTCCTCGTGTGTCTCTTGAAACTCGGGATAGGCGGGGGCGAAGACAGAAGCCAGGACCACTGCCGATGCGTCCTGCGCCTCTTCCATACGCCCGGCCTCAGAGAGCTCGACTGCGAGGCTGTTGAGAAGGTCATAATAGGCATGCGGGTGGGCGGACCTGGCGGCCTGCGCGAGGGGCAGTACTTTTTCAAGGTAGCCGAGCGAGCCGCGATGATCCCCATCGCGGCTTTTCATGACGGCGAGCGCGCGATGGGCCTGCACCACTTCTCCGAGCGTGCTCTCCGGGCTGTGGAACGTGATGCGGGCGCACTCGATATAAAGCTCAAGCGAAGAATTATAATCGCCCTCATCCATGGCTATCGCGGCGAGCGAGCTAAAGGCTTTGGCCCTGAACCTGAGGGTGGCCTCCTCTGTCAGGCGCTCGAATATGGCCTTAGCGGCTGCGGTCTTGCCCCGCCTTTTACCGCACAGCGCATAAAAATAGATTGCGCCCGAATGGTGATTTGCTTCGAGAGGCAGGCTCAGCATGTAGAGGCATATGCGCTCTACAACATCCAGCTTGCGAAGCGTGAAGCTGTGCTCGGCCACGGCGAGCAGCCTGTCGCCGAGCGCTTTGAGCGCCCGGTCGGTGTGAAGCTCTCTTACGAGATTCGAAGCTATTATTTCGCGGTAGAGGCCCTTATTTGCCTCTTCACGCATTCTTGTGATCAACCCGTGATCCGGGCGGGGGTGGATCAAAAGATGGCTTGGCGTGGCCAGTCGTATGGTGATACTCCCGGCGGGTTCTCTTTTCTTCATAAGCGGATGAATTGAATCGCTAATTCACACCGGGCCGAATTTTACTACACCCGCGCCGCCCATGCACTTGAAAATGGGAATGATCCTCGGCGCTTATCGCGCGACTTATGAAGCGAGGCTCTGGATAAGGGTGAGGAGCTTGTCTATATCGACGGGCTTTGCCAGGTGGGCGGAAAAGCCTGCGGCGATAGCGCGGGCGGTGTCTTCTTCGGCGGCGTAGCCGGAGACGGCTATGGCCGGGACCTTTTGCAAACCGGGGAGGAGGCGCAGTCTGGCCAGAAGCTCGTACCCATCGGCATTCGGCATCCCTATATCGGATATGATGACGCTCGGAGGTTGAGCAGCGGCCAGGGCGAGGGCCGCTTCGACCGAGTCGGCGGTCATCACGCTACAGCCCATGGCCTCAAAGAGCGCGCGCATCATTTCGAGCGTGTCGACCGAGTCCTCTACTATGAGAACCCGCTGCAACATGCTGTAGACCGTGAGCCCGGCCTCTTTTTCATAACCTACATTTGCGCCCGCTACGCAGGGCAGTATGCAGGTAAAGCGTGTGCCCTTCCCCAGCCCTTCGGACTCAGCGCACACCCGGCCTCCGTGCAGCTCGGCAAGCCTTTTTACGATAGCAAGCCCAAGCCCGAGCCCCCCGTGTCGTCGCGTCAGGGATTCGTCCGCCTGTCTGAACGCCTCGAAGACGTGCGGCAGGAAGTCGGGCGCTATGCCCGCGCCGGTATCGGAGACGGCGACGCGCGCCTCCTCTCTGCTTCGAATCACCTCGATGCTCACGGCCCCGCCCTTCGGAGTGAACTTTATAGCGTTGGAAAGGAAGTTCCATACGATCTGTTGCAGGCGCACCGGCGCTCCCTGCACTATGACCGGCTCTCCGGGCACGGCCACCTTCAGCTCGATATCCCTGGCTTTAGCTTTATCGCGCACCGTCTCTACAGCCGCTTCGACAACCGAGCGCAGGTCGGTCGGCTCTTTATCAAAGCTGAGCTTGCCCATAACGATACGCGAGACGTCGAGCAGGTCATCTATCAGGCGGGTCTGTAGCTTGGCGTTGCGCTCAATAGCGTCGAGCCCCTGAGACATCAAAGACTGATCGGCCTTGCCCGACCGCAGCAGCCTTGCCCAGCCCAGTATGGGGGTGAGCGGGGTGCGAAGCTCGTGAGAGAGCGTGGCGAGAAAAACGTCCTTCTCGCGGTTGGCATTAGCAAGCTCTTCGTTGAGCCGTCTGAGCTGCGCCGTCCTGTCCTCGACTCTCTGCTCAAGCTCGCGGTTGAGCTGTTCCAGGTTGGCGCGCGCCTGCTGTTCGGCCAGGAGCAGGCGGCGATGATCGAGCCCCCGCCGGATCGTATGCTTCATGTCATCGATGTTGCAGGGCTTTATCAGGTAATCGTATGCGCCCTGACGCATGGCGGCGATGGCCGATTCGAGCGACGCGAAACCGGTCAGGACGATTGCGATAGCAAACGGCACGAGATGGCGAATCTCGGCGAGCACGGATATCCCGTCCATGCCCTCCATATGCAGGTCCGTGAGCACAAGGTCATAATGAGCCTTCCGCAGATGCGACAAGGCTTCGGGACCGCTCATCGCGGTGTCGACGATATAGCCTTCCCGGCGCAGGACCTCGCTGACCGTGATGGCGACGCTCTCATCGTCGTCGATGACAAGCAACCGTGCGTAATTCGGCTGGGGCGAGTTGAGGTCTGCTTTCATTTGATTTTGATAGTCTATAGCAGAAGCCATAATTCATTTTGAGTGCCTTACAGGTTTCGCTCGTCTTTTCTGTTCTCTTAACCTCGTCACTTCTTCGCTACGCTCATCAGCGCGGGCGAATCTACGGGGAGAATGATCTGAAAAGTCGTGCCCGCCTCTTCAGAGCTTATCACCTCTATCCGTCCGCCGTGCTGCCGCACTATGTTCTGGGTCACCCACAGCCCGAGCCCGGTCCCATCCTTGCGCATGGAAAAGAAGGGCTCAAAGATGCGCGACAGTTCGACGGGACTCATGCCGCATCCCGTGTCGCTGATCTCGACCGAAATCGACGACTGCGACACCTCTTCGTATTTCGAAGTTCTGACCGTTATGCTGCCCGCGCGATCTATCGCCTGCTGGGCGTTGAGTATCAGG
>DASTET010000704.1:0-3403 GCA_035709445.1 Blastocatellia bacterium
AAGATGTTGTATTGCTGGCCCGCCATTTTTTGGCGAAGTACTCTGCGCGATTCAACCGCCTGGCCCGCGACTTCTCGCCGGACGCGCTCCAAAAACTTCTGATGTACGAGTGGCCGGGAAATATAAGAGAGCTGGAGAACGTTGTGGAAGCGGCCGTTGCGCTGTGCGACGGGCCGTTGATTCGCGCAAGCGACCTGCTCTTCGGAGCGCAGGAGTCGCAGAGGCCGCTCTCGTTCAGGGAGGCCAAGGCGCGGACCATCAGCGAATTCGAACGGGATTATATCGTCCGCCTGCTCTACGCCTGCGGCGGCAATATCAGCGAGGCCGCGCGAGCCGCAGGAAAGAATCGGCGCGCATTCTGGGAGCTGATTCGTAAGCACAGGGTCGATGTTCGGGAATTCAGGGGCTCAGCCGAAGAGATCGAAGAGCCCCGCCCGCCGGCTCGCGCCATGAGGGCCGGCGCTCGCAACACTTCTCAGGGATAGAGCAAGGCCGTTCACCGCTCCGGGCTCGCTTCACCCTGGCTCCTCGCGCCTGCCAGCACGGCGCGCGCGTATTCCGCCAGCAGCCCCGCGCTTCCTTCAACCGGCGAATCCCAGAAACGGATGACGCGCCGGGCAATCCGGTCAATCGTCTCTGCGGTTAGCGAAGAAGGGGCCTGCAAAAAGAATATCTCCGGTCGCTTCATCGATTGCCGCACCGATGCATCGTACGGAATCAAGCCGAAGTGGTCGCACTCGACCGAAAGCGTGTCGGCAAGCGTCCGGTCAATCCTTGCAAATATCTCGGTGTCTTCCGGGCTTTCGATCATGTTATAGACCAGACGCGGCCTTATCTGCTTGCAGATGTCATCGATCTTCGCCGCGGCCTTCGGATGAGATTCCGAGAGATCGCGCCGAAAAGCATCGACCGTGAATCCGCGAGACTTCATGCTCTGCTTATAGAGCTCATTAAGCTTCTCGGTTACCGAGGTGTCTCCGCGCAGGCTCTGATCAATGGCGCGCAGGACCAGGTTCTTCACAAACACGAGCATATTCATGATCGCAGGGTATTCGGGAGTAGTGACAAGGATGCCGCTATCGCCCGAAAGAAAGAGATCGAGCGTGTTGAACCCGGTGCCGGCGCTCAGGTCGAGCAATATGTAGCGCGCGGGGAGCAGCCTGAGCACCCGAAGCAGTGTCCGCTTCTGGTTGTAGGTTATGTTCGCCATGAAGGGCATACGGCCATCGCCCGCGATGAACCCCAGCCCCGGCACTCGCGTCTCGACTATCAGGTCCGGCAGGCCGCCTTTCGCCGTCCCGCGAAGAAACGCTCCGACTCCTTCGTACCGGTTCTCAAGCCCCAGAAAGCTGTGGAGGTTCGAATTGCCGAGATCGAGGTCGACGGCAATTGTAGAGTGGCCGCGCCGGGCCAGAGCTACGGCGAGATTGGCAGTAAGGAACGTCTTCCCGACCCCTCCCTTTCCGCCTGCTATCGGGATGATGGTCTTGCCTCGCTCCATAGAAGGTCCGCACTGCTTCCATAAAAAGGAGGCCCCTTCGGGGCTGAGTAGTTACAAAACATGTGTGGTTATTCCGAATCGAAAAGTTCGCCCCGCTCCGCCGTCCTCTCATCGAAATTGGTAAGTCCTCCGTTAGCCCGGCAAATCCGCTCGACGGCATACAGATACTTTGCCCCTGATTTGATGAACGGTTCAGGAAATTTGCCAAGGTAGATTTGCTCCTGGATGAGTGATTTACCCAGCTCAACACGCTCAAAATCAGGGGCTGGAGCATTCCGCTTGCGAGCCATTTTTTGAATCCTTACGGATCCCTTTATCTTGGACCGGGCCTTTTCAGCCGATTCTGTTGTCTCGAAATCGGCTATCACAAGGGCGCCGATCTCTTCCGGTTCCGGTTCATCAAGAGAATCGGCGTCGAATGCGGTTGTGGCTGTGTACTCATGATCCTGTTTGGGCAGCCGCGCGGGCGGTTTCGACAGCCTGGCCGTTATCCGCCAGTTAATCGGCAGCCGGTCTTCCCACTCTTCTGCGTCCGGCTCACCCTGGTAGCTCGACCGGTATGCGAGCACATCAAAAGACTCGACTTTCGATGAGATATTCAAGCTGCGCACGAATTCCGTGATCAGTCGCTTCGACCGGCTGGCCAGTTGTGATTGCTCACCGGGTGTGACGTTGAAGACGAGAATGCCGTCAGCCCGCAGCCGGGGGTGCCAGATGTAATAATTAGGCGCTTCTGTCAAAGTTATTCTCCTTCGCCCGGACCTTTGAAGTTATCTCCGACGTAAGGCGTGTATGTGTCGCCCCCGCCAAGCTCGCTGTTTTTCGAACGGTCGATCACCTTTATCTGATCCAGTTTGCCCGCAAAAGTAAAGAAGTCACGGCGCTTCTTTTGATTCGTGTCGTTTCCGTCATTATTCCAGTGATCGACCACGGACGGACGATGCTCAACCGTGGGATCGTTCGGCGACTTGAGAGGCACGATTCTGTTTGGCTCAGGCTCCCAGTACTTACCTTTCGTGTTCGTAGTTCCATCCTTATTCCTTCGGAGAGATTTTATGATCTCATCCCTCTTTTTCGATGCGTCCTTCCCGTAGCCGCGTCCCGACCCGTACATCCGCGTCCGGATCATGAAGGCTCCCTGGTATTTCTCCCTGAGCACCCGTCTGCCCGCGTTATCGATCATAATGTATTTCGTTTCGCCATCCGGGTATTTCTTCGATTTCTTTCTCGGGTTGATCTCCGCCTCGACATGATACGCGCCCTTGCCGTCCTGAACGATGGTCATACTCTTCAACTGGTATTTCTTCTTGATCTGTGGAAGCCGGGCCTTGACATCTTCTTTTGTTACGCCCTCAACATTGCGGAGTTTTTCTGCTTCAGCTATTGCCCCGTCCAGCGCTTTCTCCATAGCCGAGGTCTCACGCTTTTCTCCTGCAACCCTGGCCTTCTGCTCCGGGCTCATCTTCCCGACAAGCTTTCTGGCAAACTTTTTCGCCTTCAAGATCAGCCCGTCGATGAACTTCTCGACACGCTTGCGAAGGCTCATAAACAGCTTCTTCACCTTCTCGGCAAGCCCGCTGATTCCGAGCAGGCTCGCCAGAAAGCCTATTATCAGCGGTATCGCGCGGGCGAGCGACTCCTCGATCTTCTTTGCGGCTGCTGAGATGTTCCCTTTCGCTACCTCCGCTATAGAGTCGACGAGCGAGCTTATGAACTCGCCGATCTGCTTCGCCTTCTGTATGAAGAAGGTGACGATCTCATAGATCGCCATCGCCGCCTTTATAAAGGCCCCGACCGGGTTCAAAAGGCCGATCACCCATTTGATGCCCGCCTTGATGACCTGTGTGATCAGCATGTCCTGTATCCCATCGACGAGCATCTCTTTCAGATCGGAGAACTTCT
>DASTET010000705.1:0-10482 GCA_035709445.1 Blastocatellia bacterium
ATGACATGACGATAGTCTTTGCCACGGGGATAGGGGTCCCACAGGCGGCGCAGAAAGCGCTCCCCATATTATTGAGGTGTCCGCACTGTTGACAGGGGATGCCGCCCATACCCTTCGGCATCGACTGCACGGATTCGGTGCCCATCCCTGGCGGGGCGTTAAACCTCTGCGCGGGTGGCTGATTGGCAGGCGGCGGCTGTCCGCCTGACAGTCCGGCCTCACGCGGGGCGGGCTCAGATACGACGGTCGGGCGGCCCAACTGAGGCGGCGCGTCTGCGGGCGGCTGCGGCGGTCTTGGCGGAACGATGGGCTGGTTTGGGACCGTGGGCTGCCCCATCGGATAGGGCGGCTCAGGCGGCGGCTGATCCATCGGTTTTCCCATACCGGGCCCGCTGTCCCTTACGGGTTGAGCCACCACCGTTTGCGGCTCCATAGGTCTTGGCGGCTCGATCGGCGGCGGTGAGGCCGGCTGCGGAAGCTTGCTTCCGCATTGCTGGCAAAATGCCCATCCAGCTTCGTTCATCGTATGACAGGTCGGACAGGCGACACCTTCCGGTTCGCTTGATTCCATTGTTTCCTCCTGTGGGTTCTGGTCTGGAAATACGACCGTGGGTGGAAGCGAGGGGCGTTCCGTCTGCGCACCAACAGACCGGGCAGGCGTCTCCAGGGGGGTGGCGCACATTCGGCAGGATGCTGCCGTTGGCCTGTTCTCAGCCTCACACTTAGGACAAGTAATCATTCCTCTGAGTGCTCCCTGCCTTGTTCATTCAGTATTGCTATTATACGAAAAGGCTTTATTGATTTAAATACGAAAGTTACCAACCTAATCGGAGCAATCCTGCCCATTATAACCACTTATCTACTGTCTGCTGCAAATGTTCCTCAGAATACAACGAACCACTTCTAAAGTCTAGCGAGTCTAGCGAGTCTGGCGCGCCCCGCTCTTGACGGTGGTAGCTACATTGCATTATCTCATTCAAGCGATGTCTGTCATTAAAGCGACGCGCCAGTCTCGCCAGACTCGCCAGACTCATTTGGCGCAGCGGAACCCGATGTCGGCTCTCTTTAATCCCGCATGACTGAGAAAATGGTTTACGGCCAGCATCTCATCCTTGGAGTTCTTGTAGCTGCCGCCGCGCATCGCCTTTGTCGACATTTCGGGCGGGCCGTCCGCTACCCACTCGCCCACGTTGCCGACCATATCGTTCGCCCCGCACCAGCTCCGTCCCGCCGTATAAGAGCCTACCGGTTGCACGCGATCAAGCCCCGTCTCGCGCAGGTTGGCATCGCCCGAGCTCCACTCCCGGTTGCCCCACGGATAGAGATTATTCTCCGGTCCCCGCGCGGCGTACTCCCATTCCTGTTCGGTCGGAAGCCGTTTACCCGCCCACTCGGCATACGCCTTAGCGTCTTGCCACGACACGTTATAAACGGGAAGCCTGGCTGTCCCGGGCGGGTACTTCCTGTTCTTCCAGTGCGACGGAGGGCTATATTTGCGGTCCCGCACGAACTCATAATACATCTCGTTGGTTACTTCGTCCTGATCGAGAAAAAAGGATTCTACGGTTACCTCGCGCGGCGCGCGCGAGTCCGGCTGGCTTCTCTCGCTGCCCATTATGAATTTTCCGCCGCGCACAAAGATCATACCGGCAGGCGGGACGGGATCGGGGGCTGGCGGCCCGCTCCTCTCGCCCGACCGGCCGGTGGCCGGACCGAGCTTTACATAAATCAGCGCGATGACCCCGATTGCCACCGCAATCGTTAAAGCAAGCAGTATCTTTCCGTTTGCGCCGGACAGGTCGAAAGCCCTGCCCACCGTCATCCGGCCAAATGAGAATGTATGCCCCGACCCAATCGAGCCTTCGGAACTCGATTCGGACCGCCTGGCGAATGCGCCTCCGAGAAGCCGCCCCGTCAGCCCGCGCGCGCGGTCCCTCGATTCGTTGAAGGAGCGCGCGGCGGCGGGAGTCGGCTGCCGGAAAACCTCATCAGAGAGGGCCTGCTGCGGATAGGGCTGAGGCTGATGATCCGCCAGGCTCGAAGAAGCGGGATGCTGTCGCCCTGGCTCATCCTGATAGTGCGGCGCAGAGGGAAAAGCCGGGAGCGGGGTCTTCACGCGAGCATACTTCAACTCTATCCCGGAGGCATGAAGCGCCATCTCGAACTCTCGCGCAAGCTCGATCGCCGACCCCTGCCGCTCTTCGCGTCTCTTTCGAAGCGCCCGCAAGACGACATCTTCTATCTGAAGAGGTAGGGCGGCGCGGAAATACCTCAGCGGGCGCGGCTGCTCGTTAGCGTGCTTGAGAACTACTCCAACAGGAGTCGATGCCTGAAAGGGCACCTGGCCCGTCAGCATCTCGTAGAGAATGACCCCCAGGCTGTAGATGTCGGACCTGGCGTCGAGGTCTTCCCCGCGACACTGTTCGGGCGACATATAGTAAGGCGTGCCCACGATCATCCCCTGCTGCGTCAGCTTGCTCAGCTCTGAAGTGGCCTTCAGCTTGGCTATGCCGAAGTCGAGCACTTTGACCTGCAACGTTTCCTCTTCGGACTTGACGAGCCAGATGTTGTCGGGCTTGAGGTCGCGGTGGACGATCCCTTTTCCATGCGCCGCCTGCAACGCGGCGCAGGTCTGTTGCGTGATTATGAACGTCTCTTCGTAATCGAGCTGGCGCTGCTGCTTGATCTTATCGCGCAGTTCGATGCCTTCGAGAAGCTCCATGACGAGATAGGCCACCCCCTCTTTCGTCACGCCGAAATCGGTAACGGCAACGGCATTCGGATGGCGGACATAGACTGCGGTCTGCGCTTCGCGGCGGAATCGCTCAAGCGCGATGTGGTCGGATGACAGGTGCGGGTGCAGCACCTTCACGGCGACCGTAGAATCGAGGTGAATGTGGGTCGCCTTATAGACTTTGCCCATCCCGCCTTCGCCTATCTTTTCCTCCAGCCGGATCTTTCCGTCAAGGACCGCTCCGAGCAGCCGGTCCTGGTCCTTTCTGGTGACGAGCAGTTGTCCGTCGAACGGGCAATAGAGCAAGTGGTCCTTCAATTCTCTCCTGCAATCGGGGCACTGCTTCATTAGACGAACTCCTATGCGTGGGCGATTAACAGTCTGGCGAGTCGGGAACAGTCCAGCGCGTCTAGCGCGTCTGGCGAGTCTGGCGCGTCCCGCTCGTGACGGTGCTGGCTACATTGCATCATCTGATTCAACCGATGTCTGTCATTAAAGCGACGCGCCAGACGCGCCAGACTCGCCAGACGCGCCAGACTTATTTGGCGCAGCGGAAGCCCAGGTGAGGCAGCTTCTTTGTGGGCGAGTCGAACCCTCTGTTCGTGATGAGGAGATCGTCTTTGGAGCTAATAAAGGAGCCGCCGCGAAATATCTTGAGCCGGGGGTCGCTCTTTATTGAAGACCCCGGATAGGGCTTCCAGTCATCTGCAATCCATTCCGCGACATTGCCGGCTAAATCGTTCGCCCTGCACCAGCTCACCCCCTCAGGATAAGAGCCCACAGCCGCCGGTTCTTTAAGCCCGCTCTCCTTTACGTTCGCGTGCGCGACTGAAGGGTCGTTTCCCCAGGGGTAGAGCAGCCCGGCAGACCCCCTCGCGGCATACTCCCATTCGGCTTCCGTCGGAAGTCGCTTGCCTGCCCACTCGGCGTAGGCTTTCGCGTCAGACCACGAGACATTGACTACAGGCATCTTGCTTGTGCCCGGTCTGTACTGGCCGTTTCTCCAGTGAGGCGGAGGCGGGTGGCTCTTCTCCTTGACGAACTGTTGATACTCCTCGTTTGTCACCTCGTTGATGTCTATGAAGAAATCGTTCACCTTCACGCCGTAGGCGGGCTTCGATTGATAGTCGCCGCGCGGGTCGTCCGTGCCCATGACGAAGCTGCCGCCGCGAACGAAGACCATTCCCGCGGGCGGGGTCGGCGTCTTCGGCTGGGAGTCGACGGGCGTGCTCTTCTTTGATAAGGCTATGACGGCCCAGATCGCCGCGACGATGGTCAGCGCGACTATCAGGACCGCGAGCAGAATCTTCTTGTATCTCCCGATCAAACCGAAAAGCTTCTCCGGCATCGTTGCAGACGGCATCAAGAGACGTGATGTCGATATCGCCGGCCTGCTGGCAATACTCTCCTGCTGCGGACTCAATGAGTGATCGGGCGGTTCGACCTGCGCCCTTGCAGGTTGCGCGGGAGAATGCTCCGAATAGGGCGTGTGCGAAGCCGGCGGCCAGGAAGGAGCCGAATCGCTCATTTGCGGTCCCGGATCAACCGCCTGGAGCTGGCCGAACGAGATAGGCTTTCTATAAACGCCGTTCTCTTCACGGCCTGTCTCTTCATTCCATCGCGCATATTGTCCGGGGTCTGCCTCCGACCCCTGCACGGGAGAGGTCGGGCGCTCGCCGGGGACCGGCGTCGTGGGCCGCTGCGGGGTCGTGCCCGTAAAAGGGGTAGTCACCCTTGACGGTGGCGTATCGGGGAAAGGGCTGCTGCTGTCTGCCGGGTAGTTGTCAGGATAAAGCGCCTCGGATTGAGGCTGTGCGCTTATGGCGGGCGAGGCGGTACGCGAAGGGGTGAAGCTGATCCCAGAGGCAAAAAGCGCCGCCTCGAACTCATGCGCAAGCTCAAGCGCCGACGACTGTCTGCGGTCGCGCTTCTTTTCGAGCGCGCGGAGCACGACATTCTCTACCTCTTGCGGAAGGTCCGAGCGCACCCAGCGCGGCGGGCTCGGCGGCTCGGTCGCATGCTTTATCACTACGCCGACGGGGGTCGGCGCCTGAAAAGGTACTTCGCCTGTCAGCATCTCGTATATGATTATTCCGAGGCTGTATATGTCGGATCGCGGATCGAGCTCTTCACCACGACACTGTTCGGGCGACATGTAATGAGGCGTGCCTACGAGCATGCCCTGCTGCGTGAGGCTGATCATCTCGGTAGTCGATTTCAGCTTGGCTATTCCGAAATCGAGCACCTTCACCTGCTCTATGTCGTCCGCGCACTTGACGAGCCAGATGTTATCGGGCTTGAGGTCGCGGTGTATGATCTCCCTGGCGTGCGCCGCCTGGAGCGCAGCGCATATCTGTCTGGTTATGTGATACGCCTCATCGATGCCGAGCCGCTGCCGCTGCTTGATCTTCTGTCTTAGGTCGAGCCCTTCGAGAAACTCCATGACGAGATAGGCCACGGTGTTGTTCATCGTCACGCCGAAATCGGTTACCGCTATGGCGTTCTGATGATGTATCTGCGCTGCGGCCCTGGCCTCTCGCCGAAACCGCTCCATCGCCACCTGATCCGAGGACAGCTCCGGGTGTAGCACCTTTATGGCGACGGTGTGGTCCATGTGGATGTGCGTGGCTCGATAGACCTTGCCCATCCCTCCTTGCCCGACCTTCTCTTCGATCCGATATTTGTTGTCGAGGATGGCGCCTATGAGCATGTCCTGCTGAACCTTGACGACCAGCGAGCGTCCGTCGAAAGGGCAGAAAAGCAAGTGCTCCTTGAACTCCCTTTGACATTCGGGGCATTGCTTCATAGCAGCGTCTCCTAAAGACAGGCCGGACTCGTCGGAGGGGCTTATCCTATGATGAAGCCACTGCAATGTCAATTCTCAACAAAGAAGCCTTCAGCAGACAGATTTGGTCCTTCGCGGCATCTGTCTTGCTCTTACGCTTAATCGGCTGAAATGAGGTTGCGCCTTCGTATGATTGCGAGACAGATCGGGGCGGCGCGAGTATTACAAATTGACAATCAGAGGAGAGCTGAAGTTACTGTTATGCGCGATATCTTTACTGTCCTGGCCACAAAGGCATCTCAGATAATGGGCACGCCCTGGGCCTTCTTGCTTGCGACAATCGGCATCATCACATGGGCTTTGACCGGGCCGGTATTCGGTTTTTCGGATACCTGGCAGCTCGTCATCAACACCGGGACCACTATCATCACTTTTCTTATGGTGTTCCTGATTCAGAATACGCAGAATCGCGACGCCCGCGCCATGCATCTGAAGCTCGACGAGCTTATCTCGGCGGTCCGTAATGCCCGAAACGAGATGATCAATATCGAGAACCTGAGCGATGACGAGCTTGAAAGGATCGCCCTCAGATACCAGAAGCTGAAAGAAGATTGCGAAGATCCGGAGACCGTCCAACAGGTAGCCGAAGAGGCGGCAACCAGGGCGGCGGAAGAGACCGCAAAGAGAGTGGCATAGTCCCTTGCGGCCATCACAGTCGATCACACCGCGCCCGCTATAAACTCTACCCGTCTATGGATGCGCGAAAGCCGCTTTAGGTTATAATCCCACCTGCTTGAATTCCTGTTGCAGGTGAGGACTGTACATGCCGAAGCCTTTTAACTGCTCGACGTGCGCCGCGCCGCTCGATGCGGAAGCTATCAAATCTGTGACCGTGCGGTGCGGGTACTGCGGCAACACTATATTAATTCCCGATGCGCTGCGCGACGCCGGGACCACAGGCTCTGCCGATAATGCCGGAAACGCTTTAGGCCACGTAGTCAATGAGGCTTTGAGACTCGCCGAAGTGGCCCGGCTCGTGAAGGCGAAAAAGAAGATCGAGGCAATCAAACTCTACCGCGAGATCTTTCCGGTCGGGCTCAAAGAGGCTAAAGATGCCGTCGAGCAGATCGAAACGACCGGGACGATAACATATTCTCACTCGACGACGCAGGCATCTCAACTGGCCCCGAGCCGGTTCGCTTCCGTTGAAGTGAGCCGGGGGCGGTCGAAAGGTTCCCGCCCCGGAAACAGTCTGCTCTGGCTCGTCGCCGCAGTATCAGTCGTCGGCCTTCTGGGCGGAGTCATCGCCGCAATCGTCGGCTTCGCCAGCTTCTTTGCACCTGGCAGCAGTCCCTCGCAGGAAACGACAGCCCGCCCGACCTCGCAGACGACTGCCACTGCGCGTGTCGTGACTCCGCCCACGCCCGCTTTCGCCGATGTCGCACTTGAGTTCGGGGCCGAAGGCATAGGCGCCGGTCAGTTCAAGGATGCGCGCAGCGTAGCAGTAGATGGCGAAGGACGAATATACGTCGGCGAGTACACGGGAGGCCGCGTGCAGGTCTTCGACTCTCAGGGCCGTTTTCTGACGCAGTGGCTTGTAGATCCGAAACCGGTCCTGCTCAACCTGGCTGCGGACCGCAAAGGGAACGTATATGTCGTCCACCCCGGCTCTATCATTCGATATGAAGGCGCGACCGGCAGGCTCCTGGGAGAAGTGCCTAAGCAGGCAGCCAATCGATTCGAGTATTATGAGGATGTCTTCGTCGCGCTCGACGGCAGCCTGTTTGCAATAAGCGGCAACCACAAAATCGTCCGCATCAGCCCGGAGGGCGAGATCAAAGTCGTCGTCGACGTGAGAGAGAAGACTGGCGAAAATGTTTCATTAGACAGGGTGGCCGTAGACGGAACGGGCAATATATACGCGCTCGATAGGAGCGGCACCGTGGTCTTCAAGTTCTCGCCGGACGGCAGATTCATCAGCCGCTTTGGGGGAAGGGGCGACCAGCCCGGCCAGTTCATCTCGCCGCACAACATCGCAGTCGACGGGAAGGGCCGCGTCTATGTGAGCGATTCCGGACGCGCCGTCAATGTGTTTGACTCAGGCGGTCGCTTCATCGATTCTTTCGGCGGCAGAGAGCTCGTCTTCGGCCTCGCCGTAACCGACAACGACGAGATATTCACAGCTCAGCGCAATCGGAACAAGATCGTCAAATTCGTATTGAGAAAGTAAAGACCTTGAGCGCCGGAAAGGAGTCATCCGCAGAGCGATTCAGTTCCCGGTCGAGACAGAGAATATGAAACACAGAAGACACAGAGGGATTATTCAATCCTCTGTGTCCCTCTGTGTTTAAGCTGACTCTGGTCGCCGAGAAGACGCATTTCAAAGCGAAAACTGAATGGCCCTACGGTCGCCCGGCTCAGGTTTTTACTTTTTTCCTACTCTTTCTTGCGTTCAGTTCTTGTGATCAGATCGATCTCGATTACGATGTTGTCGCCGATGAAATTAGGATTGTCGCGTCGCTTGTAGGAGATGCCGTAATCGTGTCGGTTGAGAGGCATTCTCGCCGAAAAGCCGAGCGTCGTCTGCCCTGACGGGTCTTTGCTCACTCCGGAGATGGAGAAGGGAAGCGATACCTCCTTTGTGACTCCGTGCATGCTTAGATCTCCGACTGCGACGAGCCTGTCTCCGTCCTTCTCTATTCGCTTGCTCTTGAAAGTTATCTCCGGATACTTCTCGACATCGAAGAAATCGGCGGTCCGCAGGTGATCGTCTCTCCTGGTGATGCCCGTGTTTATGCTTGCCGCTTTGATCGTAGCGGTCACCGACGACTTTGTAATGTCCGCTTCGTCGTACGCGATCTGGATCGTAAAGTCGGTGAACTTGCCGGTCACTTTCGACAAGCCTCCGAGAATCGGCACCGTAAACCCTACGGTCGAGTGGGCCGTGTCGATTCCATAATTGATGACCGCCGCAAAAACAGTGGCCGCCGTAAAGATCAGAACAAAACTGGCTGTCAATAGCTTCTTTAACATATATCCTCCGTAGTAGAATGACCCGACATGAAAGAGATACCTTCACAACCTGGATCGGGTTACTGGAAAAGCGCGCTTCTTTCGCTTGCCGCGCTCTTTTTGGTCATAACAGTAGCACAGAGTCAGGGTCCGCCAAAAGAAGAGGGCAAGTTCCGCGCGCCGGAGCTTGTAGAGGTAAAGAGGCTCGACCCGACCATACGGCTCGATATTCGCTACGCTACGTCGAATAACTTCGTGGGCCGGCCCGTCTATAAGGAGGCTCGAGCGTTTCTTCAGCGCCCCGCAGCCGTGGCGCTCGTGAGGGTCAACCGGGCGCTCAGAAAGAAAGGCTACGGCATCGTCGTCCACGACGGTTATCGCCCCTGGGCTATAACAAAGCTCTTCTGGGACATCACGCCCGAAGATAAAAAAGAGTTCGTCGCCGACCCGAGCCAGGGCTCGCGCCATAACCGTGGCTGCGCCGTCGATCTCACAATCTTCGACCTGAGGACCGGAAAGACGGTCGAGATGCCTTCCGGGTATGACGAGATGACCGAGCGCTCGCATATCAACTATCAGGGCGGGACTGACGAGCAGCGGCGGCTGCGCGATATGCTGCGCGAGGCCATGGAGGCCGAAGGGTTTCAGGTCTATGAGCCTGAATGGTGGCATTACGATTATAAAGACTGGAAGCAGTACCCTATCCTTAATATAAGCTTTTCGGAGATCGATAAGGCTGCGAAGAGACAGGGAGTACGATAGGCCCCTTTATGAGGGATGATCGAGAGGAGAAAAGATGGGTTTATCAAGAAAGCTACAGGAGATAGTTGACGACATTTCAAGTCATAGGGAAGCAGTGTTGAAAGAGGTCGAGGGGCTGAGCCAGTCTCAGCTCGAATTCAAAGCGGCTGATGATCAATGGTCGATCAGTGATGTGCTGCATCATCTGGCGCTGGCCGATGAGGCCAACGTGAAGCTGTTTACCCTTATGAACGCGCAGGCGCGCGAAAGAGACCTGCCGAAGGATGCAACGCCTGACGAATCGGAGCTCGGCTGTCTGAACCACATAAAACAGACTGCCTCCGCGAGGGCCACCGCCCCGGAACGTGTCGCGCCCCGCACACATCTTCCAGCGAGCGAGTCGCTCGCCCGGCTCGGCGCGGCTCGCGGAAAGCTACTTGACATCGTCGGCCAGATTTCCGGCTATGATCTGGCTCATCTGACCTTTCCGCATCCATTCTTCAAAGACCTCAACGGTTATCAGTGGCTCTTGATCGCCGGGTGGCACGAAGGTCGCCACCTCGCCCAGATAGGCAGGATCAAATCTCAGCCCGGCTTTCCCGCCGGTTGAATCAGAACCAGACCGGAAGCGGGTTAACAGGATGTGTTAACCCCGAAGTTCAACTATGCATTTGGAATTCTCGGCCCGACCGATCATCAGTTTGTCCGTGAGCTGTTTAGTATCTCTCTGGCTTCGCCCGGCTTCAACATAGCGCGCGCGGCCATGCCTACGACTTTGAGATTCCGAGATCGAGGATTCCGGGGGCCAAATCGTGGGTGACTCGTTCCCGTGAAGTACCCGACGACATAGACATAGTCGTTTTCAACAAAACCGGTGCTAAAATCGCCCTTCACAGCGATTCGCCTCTCCGGGTCATCTTCTACGATGACCTCCGCAAGTATATATTCACCTGTACTTCTTTTCTCGTGGGCGACGATGTCGAATATCTTGCATTCAAAGGCCCAGGGCGTGCCTTCATACCGCGCGGCGTTCTGCTCCACCTGCTCAAATGTCAGACTCTTATCCGCAGCAAGGATGTTCTTGCGAATAGCCTCTTCGCTCGCGCCGCCCTCTTCCCATATTCGCTTGAGCTGCCGGCAATAGGGGTCCCTGGCGCAGTTGTCACGACCATATTTCATTTTTAACCAGTCCTTATTGGTCCAGGCTGGC
>DASTET010000706.1:0-3480 GCA_035709445.1 Blastocatellia bacterium
TTCTCTATTTTATTATTCAGGTAAGCGACGAGAGAGGCTGATACCGGGCGGTCTGGCGGCGAACTGTTATGAGCTGAGCTTAGATACAGCACATCTATCGTTTTGGGGCGATCCCGGGGGCCGCCCCCTAAGGCTTGAAAACGACCGATCCTTGCTCGGATGCTGCTGTCTTTCAGACTACATTGAAGCCGCTTTGCTTGAGCTCTTCTTCAGCCTTCGGCTCGTGCTCCTCTTCGACCACACGTCCGTCGAACAGGTGGATAGTCCTGTCGGCGTGTCTCGCATACCGAGGATCGTGCGTGACCATGCAGATGGTTGCGCCCTGCTGGTGCAGGTCTCTAAGCAGCTCCATAACAGCTTCGCTGTTGGCCGAGTCGAGGTTTCCGGTGGGCTCGTCAGCAAGCAGTATGAGCGGCTCTCCGACCACGGCCCTTGCGACAGCGACGCGCTGTTGTTGACCGCCTGAAAGCTGGCTGGGCAGGTGCTTGGCTCGATGCGCCATACCGACGCGCTCTAAAGCGTCATTGACGCGCTTCTTTCTCTCGGAAGCCTTCATCCCACGGTAGGTGAGCGGAAGCTCTACGTTCTCGAAGACGGTCAGGTCGCCGATCAGGTTGAAGCTCTGAAATATAAACCCGACCTCGCGGTTTCTGATGCGAGCCCGCTCCGACATGCGAAGATCGGCGACTGGCTTGCCGTCGAGATTGTATTCTCCGTCGGAGGGTGTATCGAGCAGGCCCAGAATCGACAGCAGTGTAGACTTCCCGCAGCCTGAAGGGCCGGCTATTGATACGTACTCACCTTTCTTTATCTCAAGGTGAACGCCTGAGAGTGCGTGGGTCTCTACTTCGTCGGTGTAGAAGACCTTCGTGACGCCGTCGAGTCGTATGAGCGGTTGATCGGATGAGCTCATCTTGTCTATTCCTCCAGTAGTTTATCAGAGCCTCAATTAAGGTTAATGCGGTCAGCATTGTCCCAGGCGGATGTGTCTGAAAGTATGACCTGATCGCCTTCCTTCAGCCCATCCAGAATCTCGATAGTGTTGACGCTGCTTTTGCCAAGCCTCACCTGGACCCGGACTGCGCTCCTTCCCTGGTCTTCGAGCTTGAAGAGGCCGACAACGCTTTGCTCCTGGCCGTGAACGGGTCGCCCCACATAGAGGACGTTCTCCAATCGCTCAAGCTCTATCGTTCCATCGACGCTCAGGTCGGGCACGGCGCCCCTCGGAAGCTCGCCCAGAAGCTCCGCATCCACGGTCACGGTCCCATTCTGCGCGCCGGGGTCTTTACGAGAGACGCGACCCGGGATAATTCCGTTGCGCGTATCGATAGAGACCGGCTGGCCTATCTGTATATCTTTCGCCTGTGTCTCAGGGATACGGAGTTCGGCCTTGAGCCGCGTCGGGTCCGAGACCCTTGCCAGGTTCGTGCCCGGAGTAACCTGCTGGCCGACCTCGACGATCATCTGCTGAAGCACGCCATTAATTCCCGCGCGAACGCGAAGCGAGTCGAGCTGGCCGCGGCGCAGATTATATAGGGCCTTTAGCTGCTCGACCCTCGCCCGCTGCACGTCAAGCTGAGCCTTGACACTCTCGGCGCTTATCTGGACCCGCTCCTGCTCGATCTGGTTGCGTGTCTCAAGCTCTTCAGCCCTGATCTTTGAAAGCTTCACATTGTTTTCAGGGACGAGACCCTGCTTGGCCAATCCTTCGTTGACTTCGGACTGGAACTTGGCCGTGTTGTAGTCGGCCCTGACGCTCGCGGCAGCCGCCTTCTGATCGAGAAGCTGGCTTTCGAGCCGGACCCGCAGGCTCTTGTACTCGGCCTCCGCCGCGCGGAGCTGAGACTCGGCGTCGATGACGTCCCTCTGTACCTCAGGGTTGCTCAGCTCGATGATGATCGTATCGGCGCGGACCATCTCGCCCGGCTTGACCAGGCGGCGTTCGACCTGGCCTTGCGTCTGCGCAGGTATCCACCTTATCTCTTCGGGTATGAGCGTTCCGAGCCCTCGCACCTGCCGCTGCATAAGCCCTCGCTTGACCGTATCGATCCAGACCGTCTGCCGGTCAACGGTCTGCGCGGCGGGCTTGAGTCGCGAGACGGCAATGGTGATCCCACCTACCACGACTATGAGCGTGGCGATATAGAGTATGCGACGTATTCGACGTTTTGTGGCGCTTGATTTTCGTGGTACGTCCATCGATTCCTCCGAATTCCTTATAGGGAAGTATCGTGCCAAATGTGAGCGCAGCTTAAACTATTGATATTAATAGGTTAAGCCCTCCCGCCCATTGTTATTGCGCCTCTCAGTTCTCCGCTTGTGGGAATCTGTTTTCCCACAAGCGAACACCCGCTTCAGTCGTTGACGATCCACCCGTCCCTGAGCTGGACTATACGGTGGCCGAACGATGCGTTGACCTCCGAATGGGTCACCTGGATGATGGTGGTCCCTTCGTCATTGAGCTTCTTGAAAAGCTGCATGATCTCGCGGCCCTGGTCCGTGTGGAGATTTCCCGTCGGCTCGTCCGCAAGAATGATCCTCGGGTTCGCGATAACCGCCCTTGCTATGCCGACGAGCTGCTGCTGACCGCCGGAGAGCTGGGTCGGGTAGAGGTCTTTTTTACCGACTATCTGAAACCGGTCGAGCACGTCGCATACGATGCTCTCCCTTTCGGATTTCTTTACATCGCGGTACGAGAGCGGTATCTCAAGGTTCTCATAGACCGTGAGGTGATCGAGCAGATGATAGCTTTGAAAGACGAAGCCTATATTCTTGTTTCGAAGATCGGCGCGCTCTTTCTTGCCGAGTTTGTGGACCGCCTGCTCAAGGAAATAATACTCTCCGTTCCACAGGCTGTCGTGCATCCCGAGCAGGTGGAGCAGCGTCGATTTGCCCGCGCCCGAAGGGCCCATAATCGATACGAACTCGCCCGGCTTTATATCAAGCGTGATTCGACGCAACAAAAAAAGCTTTCCTCCTCCGGAGTCAACGCTCTTCTCGATATTGCGCAGAGTAATCATCAATCAGCTCCTGCCTTCTAATTCAAATCTGTTTGGGAGGCTTCCGCCCCCAAGCGCCTAAGCCAATTTCTGTGCCAGGGGGGCGAAAGCCGAAAAATCAAGTAAAAGCTCCGAAAACTGCGCGCTGACGCTTCAGCCGCCCCTGGAAACTTTTCAGTTCTGGGATTCTCTGTTCCCAGAACTGGACACCCAATTGTCATCGGTTGCCGGTCGTGCAGAGCACGTCTTCATAATAGCACAGCATGACCCGTTTTGGTTTCTTCGGCAGCGGCACCTGGAACTCCTCGGTCGTGCTGTTTCCGAATATTGGGACGGTGCCCAGACGCCTCACCTTTCCGTCGAAGTCGAGATAGATGGGGACTCGCATCTTGAAATTGCTATCGACATTGCTTTGAGTAATCCGGCCTATAAGCTTGACCTGTCCTCCCTCGCCCTGCTCGAACCTGTAATCGAGCTTGTA